>CAYSXG010000147.1:0-7275 GCA_964434895.1 uncultured Solibacteraceae bacterium
CCACACCACCGCTTCTGCCCCAACGCCCACACCCCCCCAGCCGGCCCAGCCGCAGGCGGCCCCGGCCCCCGCCCCGACCCCCGGCGCGGCGGCCCTTCCCGCGGCCCCCCAGGATGAGGCCGGCATCAACTCCATCACCAGCCCCATCGTGGGAACCTTCTATCGGGCCAATAACCCCACGGCGGCCCCCTTCGTGCAGGTGGGCGACAAGGTGCGCCCGGGCCAGACCCTCTGCATCATCGAGGCCATGAAGCTGATGAACGAGATCGAGTGCGACATGGCCGGCGAGGTGGTCCGGGTGCTGGTGGAAAACGGCCAGCCCGTGGAGTACGGCGAGCGCCTCTTCGCCATCAAGGTCGGGTAGCCATGTCCTCGGCCATCAAGCGAAAGGGCGTCAAGGCCCCGGCGGCCCTCGCGGAGGAGCCGCCCTTCCGGAAGGTGCTCATCGCCAACCGGGGGGAGATCGCCCTCCGGGTGATCCTGGCCTGCAAGGAGCTGGGCGTACAGACCGTGGCGGTGTACTCGGAGGCCGACCGCAACGCCCTGCACGTCCGTTTCGCCGACGAGGAGGTGTGCATCGGGCCGCCCCCAAGCTCTAAGAGCTACCTCAACATCCCCCAGGTCATCGCCGCCGCCGAGGTGACCGGCGCCGAGGCCATCCACCCGGGCTACGGGTTCCTCAGCGAGAACGCCCACTTCGTGGAAGTCTGCAAGGCCTGCGGCATCACCTTCATCGGCCCGGACGCCGAGGTCATCCGCAAGATGGGCAACAAGGCCCAGGCCAAGGCCACGATGCAGGCGGCGGGCGTGCCCCTCATGCCGGGTAGCGACGGCGTCATCGAGACCATAGAAGAGGCCCTGGAAACCGCCGAAAAGATCGGCTACCCCGTCATCGTGAAGGCCTCCGCCGGGGGCGGCGGGCGCGGCATGCGCATCGTGAACGGGCCCGAGGGGCTGCCGGACCTCTACAACACCGCCCGCAGCGAGGCCAAGATCGCCTTCGGGGACGACGCGGTCTACATGGAGAAATACCTGCTGGAACCCCGCCACATCGAGGTCCAGATCATGGCGGACGGCCACGGGACCGTCGTCCACCTGGGCGAGCGCGAATGCTCCATCCAGCGCCGCCACCAGAAGCTCATCGAGGAAAGCCCCTCCGGAGCCCTCAGCCCCGAGCTGCGCCAGCGCATCTGCGAGACGGCGGTGAAGGCCGCCAAGGCCGTGGGCTACGTGAACGCCGGCACCATCGAGTTCCTGCTGGACAAGCGCGGGGACTTCTTCTTCATGGAGATGAACACCAGGGTGCAGGTGGAGCACCCCGTCACGGAGCTCGTGACCGGCATCGACATCGTCAAGGAGCAGCTGCGGGTGGCCGCGGGGCGCCGCCTGAGCTTCACCCAGTCCCAGGTGGTCCAGAAGGGCCACGCCATCGAATGCCGCATCAACGCCGAGGACCCCTGGAAGTTCACCCCCAGCCCCGGGCGGATCACGGCCCTGAACTTCCCCGGGGGGCCGGGGATCCGGGTGGACTCGGCCATGCACCAGGACGCGGTGATCCCTCCCACCTACGACAGCATGATCGCCAAGCTCATCGCCTACGGCGGCGATCGCGCCGAGGCCATCGCCCGCATGAGGCGGGCCCTGGACACCCTGGTCATCGAGGGGCCCAAGACCACGGCCCCCCTGCACCGCCGCATCATGGACCATCCGGACTTCGTCGCCGGGGCCTTTTCCACCAAGTGGATGGAGGGATTCATGGTCGACCTGGACGAGATCCGGAGACGGGAGGCAGAGCAGGCCTGATTCCCTTCTCGTCGGGTCCCGACTTCGAAGGCTTGCCACGGTTGGGGATCCGGAGGTGCGGACCTCGACCCACACCGGCGTGATTCCCTCCTCGTCGGGTCCCGACTTCAGGCGCCCCGCAGGGGCGCCTTTCGTCACCCGACGGTCGGGACAGTCGGGACCGAGCCGAGGACCCGATTCGAACGGGCGTTGAGCATTGCTGCTACGGGGTTACAAATCCCGCGGATTCGGCCACTCTCCCACCTCGGCCAGGGTCCCATTCTGCGGGGCCGTTCGGGAAATGAAAAGCCCCGGGGCGGCCACCCTCATTCCGGCCCGGACGACACCCGACCCGCCAAAAATTCCGTGAGGTGGGGGACGTAGAGCCGGTCGGTCCCCAGGATGTGCCGGCGCAGCCAGTCCCGAAGGTACTCCGTCAGGTGATCCCCCGGCATCCCCCGGCCCGCGAGGTAGTCCGAATAGAGGGTCGAGATGGCCCGCCGGAACTCGACGTGCTCCTGCACGTGCTCGGCGAAGGCCGGGTATCCGGCCCGCTTCATGAGCCGCTCCTCGTGATGGAAGTGGACCAGGGCGTACTCCAGGAGGCCGTTCAGGACCGCCTCCAGGATCCATTCGTCCTTTCTTCGCTGGGCCCAGGCGGCCTGGTTGACCATGACGACCAGCCGCCGATGCTCCTGGTCGATCTCCGGGATCCCCGTTTCGTAGGCCCGCTCCCAGGGCAGGAATTCGTCCTCGGCACCCATGCACCCCCCCCTCCCTCGAGCCGAGGGTCCTATCCGCGAGCTTCGATTCTGCACCCCAGGGGCAGGCTTCCAGGGTAGGCCAAGCCTCCGGATCGAGCCGTGATCGAGGTTTCATTCCCGCCCGCCCCTTCCGCCGGGATGGGGTCCGGCGAAGGCACTTCGTCATATTTAAGATAATGTGATCCTTTTCACAGACGCGGCGCCAGCACCTCGTTTAGCTTTGGTTGAAGCCCCGAGACGGCGGGGCATGGATGGGCGTGCGGCCCTTGAACAGCGGCCCGTAGTGGAAATATTTAAGACTATTTGATTCTAAATATGCCTTCGGTCCAGGCATGAGGAGGCGGGAATGCGGGACGGGAACCTTCTACTGGGGCGCTGGCGCGTCGGGCTCTGCCTGGCGGCCCTGGCGGCGATCCAGCCCCTTCGGGCCCAGGACGCCGAAGCGCAGTTCAAAAAGCAGTGCATGAGCTGCCACACCATCGGCGCGGGAGCCAAAGTGGGACCCGACTTGAAGGGCGTCTCCACCCGCCGCACGAAGGACTGGGCCACGGGCTTCATGATGGCCCCCGGCAGCTACCTGGACCGGGGCGACGCCACCGCCGCGGAACTCCTGAAGGCCGCCAACGGCGTGAAGATGCCCGACCTCGGCCTCTCCGCCGCCGAGGCCGAGGCGCTCTTCACCTTCATCGACGGGGCCACCAAGTCCGGCAAGGTGGTGGGCAGCGCAGGCATCTCCCGCCCCGTCACCGCCGCCGACATCGCGAGGGGACGCCAGCTCTTCGAGGGGCGCGCGCGCTTCGCCAAGGGCGCCCCCGCCTGCCTCTCCTGCCACAGCGCCTCCAACGCCGGCTTTGCGGGCGGAGGGCGCCTGGGCCCCGACCTCACGGCGGTGGCCGGTCGGATGGGCAAGGGCCTCGCCAGCGCCATCGAAACGCCCGCCTTCCCCACCATGCAGAACGCCTTCGCCGCCGCCCCGCTCACGGCGGAGGAGGCCTTCCAGGTGGCCGCCTTTCTGGGCAGCGTCAGCCACCAGCCGCCCGCCAAGAAGGACATCACCCTGCCCATCGCGGGTCTCGTCGGACTGGTCGGAGGCCTGCAGGCCAGCCGCATCGTAGCCCGCCGCCGCTTCAAGGGCGTGCGTTCCCAGCTGAAGCCCAGGGCCTGAGGAGACGAACATGAGCGTAAAAACGAGCCACTGGATCACGGACGTCATCGATCCCGAGAAGCGTTCCTGGGAGGACTTCTACCGGAACCGCTGGCAGCACGACAAGGTGGTGCGCAGCACCCACGGCGTGAACTGCACGGGCAGCTGCTCCTGGAACATCTACGTGAAGGAGGGCATCGTCACCTGGGAGTTCCAGGCCGTCGACTACCCCGAGCTGGAGAGCGGCATCCCGCCCTACGAGCCCCGGGGCTGCCAACGGGGCATCAGCTTCAGCTGGTATCTCTACAGCCCCATCCGCGTGAAGTACCCCCTGGTGCGGGGCGCCCTGCTGGACCTGTGGGAGGAGGCGAGGTCCAAGTCCGCCGGTCCCGTGGAGGCCTGGGCCTGGCTGCAGGCGGATCCCGCGCGGAGGGCCCGCTACCAGCGCGCCCGTGGCAAGGGCGGTTTCCGCCGCGCCTCCTGGGAAAAGGCCCTGGAGATCGTCGCCGCCTCCAACATCCACACCATCCAGGCCCACGGCCCGGACCGGGTCATCGGCTTCAGCCCCATCCCAGCCATGTCCATGCTCAGTTACGCCGCAGGCAGCCGCTACCTTCAGCTCCTGGGCGGGGTGAACCTCAGCTTCTACGACTGGTACTGCGACCTCCCCCCGAGCTCCCCCGAGATGTGGGGCGAACAGACGGACGTGAATGAAAGCGCCGACTGGTACAACGCCAAGTACCTGGCCGTCATGGGCTCCAACCTCAACATGACCCGTACGCCCGATTGCCACTTCGCCGCCGAGGCCCGCCACAACGGCACGAAGATGGTGGTCTTCAGCCCCGACTTCAACCAGGTGGCCAAGTACGCCGACGAGTGGATGGCTCTCCACCAGGGCCAGGACGGCGCCTTCTGGATGGCCGTGAACCACGTCATCCTCACGGAAGCCCACTACCAGAGGCAGGTCCCCTACTTCCTCGACTACATGAGGAAGTATTCGGACGCCCCCTTCCTGGTGGAGCTCCAGGCCATCGAGGGCGGCTATCGACCCGGCCAGCTGCTGCGCGCCGGCGCCCTGGAACGCTACCGCGACGAGGAGCACGGCGAGTGGAAGTTCCTCATGTGGGACGAGCTCGCCAACGATCCCAGGATGCCCAAGGGCAGCATGGGCCACCGATGGGGCAGCGAACAGGGCCAGTGGAACCTGCTGCTTCAGGACAAGGACGGATCCCCCATCGCGCCCCGCCTCAGCTTCCTGGGCGGCGAGGTGGAGATGGTGCAGTTCGACGACTTCGCCGCGGACGCGACCCGCTTCCGGGGCGTGCCCGTGCGGCGCCTCCCGCTGGCCGATGGATCCACCGCGACCGTGGCCACCGTCTACGACCTCCTCATGGGCCAGTTCGGCGTGCGGCGGGACCTGCCCGGCGACTACCCCGTGGGCTACGACGACGAGCAGGCGCCCTACACCCCCGCCTGGCAGGAAAAGCACACGGGCCTCAGCCGCAAGGACTGCCTGCGCTTCGCCCGGGAATGGGCCCGAACCGCCGAACACACCGAAGGCAAGTGCATGGTCATCATCGGCGCCGGCATCAACCACTGGTACCACAACAACCTCATCTACCGCGCCGCCCAGCAGGCCCTGGTCTTCACCGGATGCGTGGGCCGGAACGGCGGCGGCCTGGCCCATTACGTGGGGCAGGAGAAGCTGGCCATGGTGGGCAGCTGGAGCGCCATCGCCCTCGCCAAGGACTGGATGCCCGCCAACCGTCTCATGAACGGCCCCAGCTTCCACTACGTCCACAGCGACCAGTGGCGCTACGAGAAGGAGTTCAGCACCTACCATCCCACGCCGGACGGGAGCCCGCTGACCCAGGGCCACACCATGAACCTGCAGACCCTGGCCGTGCGAAACGGATGGCTGCCCTTCTACCCCCAGTTCGACCGGAACCCCATGGACCTGGTGAAGGAGGCCAAGCGGAAGGGGGCCCAGGACGAGGCCGGCGTCGTCAAGTACGCCGTGGATTCCCTCAAGGAGGGCCGCCTTGCCTTCGCCGTGGACGATCCGGACGCCGAAGGAAATTGGCCGCGGGTCTGGTTCATCTGGCGCGGCAACGCCATCGGGACCTCCGCGAAGGGCCACGAGTTCTTCCTGAAGCACTACCTGGGCACGCACAGCAACGCCATCGCCGAGGAGGTGGCCGAAGGGACCCTGAAGGACGTGGTCTGGCGGCCCGCGGTCACCGGCAAGTACGACCTGGTGGTCGACCTCAACTTCCGCATGGACACCTCGGCCCTCTACAGCGACGTGGTGCTGCCCACGGCCTCCTGGTACGAGAAGTGCGACCTCAACACCACCGACATGCACGGCTTCATCAACCCGCTTTCGGCCGCGGTGCCGCCGGTGTGGGAGTCCAAGAGCGACTGGGACATCTTCAAGGCCTTGGCGAAGAAGGTGTCGGAGCTGGCCCAAATCCACCTGCCCACCCCGGTGGAGGACCTGGTCACGAGCCCCCTCAGCCACGACAGCCCCGCGGAGATCAGCCAGCGCCACATCCGCGACTGGCGCGCGGGCGAATGCGAGGCCATCCCCGGCAAGACCATGCCCAGCTTCAAGGTCGTGAGCCGCGACTATACCCAGCTCCACGAGAAGTACTGCGCCTTCGGTCCCAAGGTCCGCGAAGGCCTGGGCGCCCACGGCGTGAAGTACGCGGTGGGCGACCTCTACGACACCTACGCCAGCGAGCACCCCTCCAAGATGGTGGGCGGCACCCGATGCCCGAGCCTGGAAGAGGCCGAGGAGGCCGCCGACGTGCTGCTCTACTTCGCCCCGGAGGCCAACGGCGAGTTCGCCCATCGGGCCTACGAATACATGGAAGGCCGCACGGGCCTGAAGCTCACCCAGCTGGCGGAGAAGAACCGCGGCACGCTGCAGACCTACAAGAACCTGCAGAGCCAGCCCCGCCGCGTCATCAACAGTCCCGTCTGGTCCGGCCTGGTGGACGAGAAGCGGCCCTACTCGCCCTTCACCTACAACGTGGAGCACATGGTGCCCTGGCGCACGCTGACCGGCCGCCAGCACCTCTACCTGGACCACGACGGCTACCTGGCCTTCGGCGAGCATCTGCCCACCTACAAGCCCACGCCGCCCTCCCAGGTGCTGGGGGACCTCAAGATCAGCCAGGAGCAGGGCCCCACCCTGCGCCTGAATTACCTGACGCCTCACGGCAAATGGCACATCCACTCCACCTACGGCGACACGGAGCGCATGCTCACCCTTTCCCGCGGCGCCGAGCCCGTATGGCTTTCCGAGGAGGACGCCGCCGCCATCGGCATCGCGGACAACGACTGGGTGGAAGTGCACAACGACAACGGCGCGGTGGTCACGCGGGCGAACGTCTCGGCCCGCATCCCCAAGGGGGCCTGCATCATCTACCACGCCACCGAACGCACCTATTCCGTACCCAAGTCCGAGACCCGGGGCTACCGGCGCGCCGGCATGAACAACAGCCTCACCCGGGTGCGCCTGAAGCCCAACCTCATGGTGGGCGGCTACGGGCAGTTCACCTACCACTTCAACTACTGGGG
>CAYSXG010000148.1:0-7273 GCA_964434895.1 uncultured Solibacteraceae bacterium
GCATCGTCCACCAGCAGGCCAAGGGCAACGATGAGCCCGGCGATGGAGACCTGCTCCAGGGCGAAGCCCCCGGCGTAGAGGCCGAAGACGGCGCCGCCGGCGGCCAGGGGGAGGACGCCGGAGACCACCAGGGCGGCCCTCCAGCCCATGCCCAGGGTGATGATGGCCATCACCAGGGCGATGCCTTCCAGCAGGCTCTCCAGGAAGTTGGAGATGGACTTGCTGATCCACTTGGGCTGGTCGTGGGCGATCTCCACGGTGGTGCCCTCGGGGAAGGTGGACTGGATGGCGGCCAGCTTCTCCCGCACCAGCCCCCCCACCCTCACGGCGTTCTCGCCGCTGCGGAAGCGGATGGCCAGGGCCACCCCGGGGGCCCCCCGGTACACGAAGCGCACCTTCTGGAGCAGGGTGTCGTCCCTTACGTCGGCCACGTCGGAAAGGGCGATGGTATGGCTCCCCCCTTTGCCGTCGGAGCTGGCCCCCACGGGCACCTTCATCACGTCCTTGGCGTCCTTGAACTCCTGGTTCACCTGGAGCAGGGTGGTGAGCTGGCCCACCTCCAGCTCCCCGCCGGGGATGCGCACGTTGCTGAGCTGGAGCTGGCGCACCACCTGCTCCGGCGTGAGCCGGTGCTGCTGGAGGCGCAGGGGATCCAGGCGCACCCGTACCGCGGGCTTGCGGTCCCCCAGCAGGTCGATGCCGGCCACGCCGGGCACGGTGTTGAGGTTGTCCTTGAGGCGCCGGGCCCCTTCGGTGAGCACGTCCAGGCTGCGATGGCCCGTGAGGGTCACCACCATCTGGGGGGTGAGGCTGGTGGAGAAGCGCACCACCTCGGGGTCCTTCACCTCCGCCGGCAGGTCCTTCTTCTTCGCCTGCACCTTGCCGCGGATCTTCTCCACCATCACGTCCATGTTGGCGGCGTCGTCGAATTTCAGGTGGAAGAAGGCCACGTTGGGGGTGGCGCTGCTCTCGATCCAGTCGATGTCCTCCAGGCCGTAGAGCACCTCCTCCACGGGCTTGAGGATCTGGCTTTCCACGTCCTCGGGGCTGGCGCCGGGGTAGACCAGGGTCACGCCAGCCTCGGCCACGTCCACCTTGGGGTCCTCCAGGCGGGCGATCTTCAGCCAGGCCAGCCAGGCCACCAGCAGCAGGCCCGCGGAGGCCACCAGCAGCAGGCGCCAGCGGCGGATGGCGAAGAAGGACGCCTCTTCGAATCCGAGGCGGTCCTCGGGGAGCTTGGGGATCCGGGCCATGGGCTACTCCCGCACCTGGACGGCCTGGCCGTCCTGGAGGAAGTAGGAACCCTCCGCCACGATGCGCTCGCCGCCCTGGAGGCCGCCCCGGAGCAGGAGCTCCTTCCCCTCGCTGCGGGCCACCTCCACGGGCCGCAGGCGGGCCCGGGCCGCGGCCCCCTGCCCTTCGAGGAGGAAGACGTAGTCCCGGTCCTGCCGGTGCACGAGGGCCTCCAGGGGCACCCGCACGGCCTTCTGCCGAGGCCCCTCGAAACGCACCTGCATGAGGACGCCGGGGATGAGGGAACGGCTGGAGGTGGGGGTGATCTCCACGGCGTAGAGCCCGTCCTGGGGGGAGGGGGAGGTCGCCAGGCCCGTGATCCGCGCCGGGAAGGCCGCCCCGCCGTCCTCCGGGGTCACGGTGACGCCCTGCCCCTCCTTCACGCGCCGGAGGTCCCGGTCCGTGACGCCCACCTTGAGCAGGGGGCGGGCGGTCTCGTCCACCACGAGGACGGGGTTGCCGGCCCCCACGGTCTCCCCCGGCTCCGCCACTCGCTGGAACACCGAGCCCGCGCCCGCGGACACGAGGCGGGTGCGGGCGAGGGACTCCTCCGCCAGGGCAACCTGCGCCTCGGCGGCCTGAAGCTGGTTGAGGGCGTCGTCCCGCAGGCTGGTGGGCACGGCCCCCTCCCCCGCCAGGCGCGCCGCCCGCTCGGAATCCCGCCGGGCCTTGTCTCGCTGGGCCAGGGCCGCTTGCAGGTGGGCCTTGGCGTCGGCGTCGTCCAGCCGCGCCAGCACCTGCCCCGCCCTCACCGGATCCCCCTCCCGCACCAGCACCGCCACCACCACGCCAGGCTGCTTGAAGCCCAGGCGCATGCGGCTGCGAGCGCTCACCACGCCCCGCAGGACCAGGGCCCCCTCCTCCCCGGACTCCACACGGTAGGTCAGCACGAGGGGGGGGGCCGCCTTGGGGGCCTCGGCCTTCTGCCCGCAGGCCAGGGCCAGGACCACCGCGGGGGCCGTCAACCAGGGTGCGTACCGTCGCATCATGCCTGCTCCAGAAAAAGGGCGTGCTCGAAAAAGTCGCTCATCTTGGCTAGGAAGACGGCCACCTCGTAGGCCGGCGGTTCCCCCTGGGGACTGGGCTTCAGGAAGCGCTCCATGAGGTGGCCCACGCCGTGGAACATGAAGTTGGCTACCAGCCGCGGATCCACGGCGGCCCTCGCCTCCCCCGCCGCCTGGGCCAGGGAGATGGCCTCCTCCAACAGGTCCACGAAGCGCTGGGGCCCCGGAGGCAGGACGCACAGGCCCACGGTGTTCACCCAGTACATGTGCTCCTGGTTGCAGATGGCGCTGTCGTAGGGCCGGTTGGCGAAGACCTCCAGGGAGACGGGCAGGAAGGCCCGCAGGCGCTCCGCGGACCGCTCCCGGGGGGGGAGCCGCTCCTCCATGGCCGCGTAGAGGTGCTCCCAGGCCTCGGCGAAGACGGCCTCCGCGAGGGCCTCCTTGGAGGGGAAGTGGCGGTAGATGGTGCCTTCGGCCACGCCGGCCTTCCGGGCCACGGAGGCGGTGGTGGTGGCGGCGTAGCCCACGTCGGCGAGGAGCTCGGCGGTGGCGTGGAGGAGGGCTTCCCGGGTGGTGGCCCCGGGAGGGATGGGGGTCATGACGCTTCTCCTGGCCCCTTCGCGGATGCGAGTGGGTGCTCACTCAATTAGTGAGTACTCACTCACACCCTGTCAACCCCCCTTCCGCGATTTGGGAAGGACCCCCTCCTATGCGATCCTGGGGGCTTCGGAGAAACCCATGTCCTTGCTCGCTCTGATGTTCTTCTACATCCTGGCCGCCATCCTGATCTTCCAGGGCCTGCACCTCTTCGGGGAGGTGGCCCAGCCCCTGGGCACCGTCCCCGAAGAGGTGGGCCAGGCCCCGGCCGTCAGCCACCGCTGGGGCAGCTACCTGATGACCTACGGGGCCCTCATGGTCCTGTTCGGGGCCCTCAGCCACCGCTACGACGCCTTCGCCCCCTCCCTGCCGGTTCTGCGAGCCTTCGGCCTCCTCTCCCTGGGGGCCTACGGGGCCTGGGTCGTCTTCCGGGGCCGGACCGTCGAGTTCATGGGGGAGCCCAGCGTCGAGGACCACGGGCACGCTCATCACTGATCCGTGATACCTCCATCAGGAACGGGGCAGCCCAGGCTGCCCCGTTTCCGTGAGAGGCTAAAGTAGACTCTCCCGGTCCGACATGCTGGTTTGATACCCCTGGAGCCTCCCGTGGCCAACCGTCCCCTGGATCTCGAAAACACGGCCGTGAAGGCGAAGCTGGAGGCGTGGATCGCGGACATCGACCACCGCATCCGCGACCCCCACACGGACCGGAACGCCCTGTGCGTGAAGCTCTGCAAGGGCTTCTACGGGATTCCGGACCTGCCGCGGAACGTCCACGACGAGATCCTCCTGCTCAACTTCGACCCCCACAACGCCACGCTGGAGGCCGAGTACTACAGCGAGATCGACCCGGAGAAGTGGAGGCCCATCAAGCCCCTGATCTGGCTCTGGCAGATGTTCGACAACAGCCCCCTGAACGCCAACGTGTGGCTGGGCCTCCGCTTCCGCGCCATGCTGGCCCAGCACATCTTCGGGAGCTGCGGAAAGAACCCGAAGTTCTTCACCGGCGTGGAATGGAGCTTCGGGTACAACATCCACATCGGCGACGACGTCACCGTCCATCGCTTCGTGCTGCTGGACGACCGCGGCTCCATCACCCTCAAGGACCGGGCGAGCATCAGCGACTACGCCAACATCTACAGCCACTGGCACGACCTGGTGGAACCCGCCATCGTGAACCTCGGGGACACGGTCATCGGCGTCGGGGCCCGCATCACCTACCACGCCACGGTGCTCAGCGGCCAGAAGGTGGGCGACTACGCCATGGTGGGCACCGGCGGCCTCGTGACCAAGGACATCCCCGACTACCACGTGGCCATCGGGCTGCCCGCCCGCCCCGTGCGCCTCAAGCCCAACGCCCCGGAGGCGGTGGTCAGCAGCGCGGCCGCGAGCGTCCGACGCTAGCGGTCCAAGCTTCTTAAAGATCAAGAGAGGCCCCTCCCCCGACGAAGAGGCTCCGGAGGGGGCAACGTGGCCCGGATCGCGGTGGTGGAGGACAGCGGCCTGATGCGGGGGGTCATCCAGCGCCTGTTGGAAGGGGCCGGCCACACGACCCTCCTCTGGGAGCCGCACTCCGCCGTGGACATCAAGAACCGCGTGGTGGAGGAGGCCCCCGATCTTCTCATCACCGACTACCAGATGCCGGAGGTAGACGGGATCACCGTGGTCAAGGTGGCCCGCACCGCCCAGCCCAGCCGTCCGATCCTGGTCCTCACCGCCAAGACGGACCCCGAGATCCACCGGCGGCTCAAGGAGGCCGGCGCCCGGGCCATCCTGCTCAAACCCCTGGAGGGGAAGGAGCTCATGGACGCGGTCCAGCTGCTGGTTTCGCGCTGACCGGGGCAGCTTTCAAGGGGCGCCCGGCCCGGGCCGAAAAGAGGGACGGGAGGGCGAGTGGCTCGCATCGCGATCATCGACGACAGCAAGCTCATGCGAAAAGTACTGCGCCGTTTCCTAGAGAACGGGGGCCATGTCGTCGACGAGTGGGAACCCTCCTCGGCCATGGAGATCTACGAGCGGGCGATGGCCTCGGAATTCGATCTATTCGTGACGGATTTCCAGATGCCCGGCGCCAACGGCGCCACCGTGACCAAGATGGTCCGCAAAGCCAAGCCGGGGATTCCGGTGATCTGCATGACCGCCCTCCGGGACCCCGAGATCATGGAGTTGCTCCGCCGCGCCGAAGTCAGCGCCGTGGTCAACAAGCCCTGCACCGAGGAGGAATTCCTCTGGGTGGTGGACACGGCCCTGGCGGAGGGACCCAAGCCCGAAGGAGGCGCGGGGACCTAGGGCCCCGCGGCCGGGCCTAGCAGGTCCATCAGCCGAGCCTCCCGTTCCGTCTTCGATCTCAGGGCTTCGAGAGTCCGGCGCAGGCCGGTGGACAGGACCTCCTCCCTTTGGAAGAGCAGGCCTTCGAGGCGCTCCAAGCGCCTCCTCGCCTCCTCCGGCTCCCGGACCCGCAGCCAGGGTTCCACCAGCAGGAAGGGGAGCGCCTCCAATTCCTCCGACGAGGCCGGAGGCTGCCCCTCCCCGCGGGCTAGGGCCTCCACCTTCGGCCACAGCAGGGCCTCGATGGCCCCGGGGCGGCCGGAGGCGAAGGCCTCCCGCAGGGCCGCCTCCTCCGGGGCGCTCAGAAGGCGCCCCAAGGCGGGGGCCCCTTCGACCTCGCGGATTTCAGGGCCCGGCCCCCCGGCCGCTGCTTGGAGGAGGGCGGCCCTGACTCCGGCACCCCAGCGCTCCTCCACCAGGGGATCCAGGCGACGCACCAGGTCCATGGCCGGGGGGGCCAGGGGTCCCTTGACCACCGCCCTCACCCAGGCCAGGAAGGCCTCGGCGCCCAAAAAGGGCATCAGGTCGGAACCCTCGAGGCCCTCCAGGCAGGCCCGGAGCCGGTCCCGCAAATCCGGCTCCCCTTCCCGGGCCGCGAAGGCCCACAGCTCCCCCGCATGGGGCCCGAAGGCCGCCCTCCCCATGGCCCGGGCCCGCTCCGCCGCGGGGCGCCGGAGCCACAGGGAAGCGAGGTCCCCGCAGCGGGCCAGGGTCCGCTCCCGCCGGGGAGCTTCCAGCCAGCCTCCCCAATGGTCCTGGAGGGAGGCGAGGACCGCCGCCTCCAGCTCCCCGTCCCCGCCCCGCGCCCGGTCCAGCCTCAGATCGAGGGCCCGATCCCGCCACGGAAAGTCCGGAAGGCCCCGGGCGGCCTGGAGGTCGGCGAGGCGGGAGGCCAGAAGTTCGGCCCTCGGGCCGGCGGGCTCCCGGTGGTGGAGGGCCTGGAGGCTCCGGGCCGCCTGGGTCCAGGCCCGGTTCCCCGCCTCCCCCCGGGCCGCCGCCCTCAGGCCCCCGAGGTAGAGCCGCTCCGCCATGCCCCTCCTGCCCGCCGCTCGGTCCAGGGTGGCCAGGGCCGCGACCACCGCGGGGGAGGGAGGCCTTCCCCCCAGTGCCGCGGATCGGAGGGCCTGGACCAGCTGAGCCGTCAGGGCCCCCGGCAGGGGGGTGGGGGGCGAGGGAGCCGGGACGACCATCATGGGGACATCCTGGGCCGGGGCCATCGCCCCGGCCACCTCAAATCCGCCAGCGGTCCAGGCGGCTGTGGGCCCAGGCCCCCCACCCCCCGGGCACCTTGGCCCCGGCCTCGCCGTGGCCGGCCCCCCGCACGATGGTGAGATCGGGATGAAAGCGCGCGATGGCCCGAACGCCTTCCAAGGGGGTGACCCCATCCACGTCCCCCGCCAGCAGGGCCATGGGCGTGCGCAGACCCCGGCAGGCCTCCAGGGGGGACACCGAATCCGGATCGAAATGGGCGAGGGCGCCGGCCCTCCACAGGGCCAGCCCCTCGCTGCCGCGCAGCAGGAGCTCCCAGGGGCCCAGGGCGCCCCGCAGGTGATTGCGGGCCGCGTCCCGAAGATCCCGGTAGGGCGATTCCAGCAGGGCCCCACCCAGGGGAGCACCTCCCCTTTCCAGATCCGCCAGGGCCAGCAAGGCCACCCCCGCCCCCTGGCTCACCCCCACAAGCAGGAGACGGGATCGCGGGATCCCCTGCCGCTCCAGGAAGGCCACCACCGCCGCCACGTCCGCCCGCTCCCAGGCGCCGAGGGTGGAGGGGAGCTCGGGGTGCAGGTCCCGCCCCCGAAAGGTGAAGCAGAGGGCGTCCCAGTCCCGAAGCTGGGCCGCGTAGCCCACCGTGCCCAGGGCGTCGTCCCGTAGGTGGTTTGTGAGAGCACATCCCTGCCACCCCGAGAGACTGCCCAGCAGGATCACGAGCGCGAGAACGATTTCCGGTCCCGCGCGACGCAGCGAGCGGAGGAGGCTACGCTCCAGCCGGCGTGAGGCGGTCACGGCCCAGGTAGGGCACCAGCGCGGCCGGAATCCGCACGCTCCCGTCC
>CAYSXG010000149.1:0-2923 GCA_964434895.1 uncultured Solibacteraceae bacterium
GGGGCACCAGCGCGTGATTGTTCCCACGCCGTGTCCGGGAGAGGTCCGTGCCTTGGGTATGGCCGCGCCGAGCCAGGCCCCCCTGGGGCGAGCGATGGACTCAGTCCGCCAGCATGGCCACCTGCCCGTAGCTGGCGAGATGGCCCTCGGGGATCCGGGCCACCACGGCCAGCACCGCCTCCCGGAAGCCGTCGCCCTTGGCCTCGTGCGCCAGCCGACCCCTGGCCTTCACGCCTTGACCGGCTTTTCGGCGGCGGGCACGCGGGCGCTGAAGCCACCCTCGTAGCTGTGCCAGTGGTCCAGCTCCGCCTCCGGATAGGCCCAGCACCAGTACCCGTCGCCGCTGTCGAAGTCCACGAGCCAGAGCCCTTTGACATCCGCGCCCAGGTCCTGGATGGATTCGGACCAGGATTGCACGAGGGACTGCAGCCGCTCCTTCAGCTCGTCCTCCCGCGCGCTGTCCCCGGCCTCCTCCGCCTCCTGCACCTCCTCCGCCAGGCTGGCGGCCAGGGCGTAGACGGGCTCCGTCAGCCGCTTCACCTCCGGCATCAGGGTTTGGGCCTCTTCCAGGCTGAACACGCGACTCACAGGGCCTCCTTGGATCACTATTATGGGATGCGTTTCATCCCCCTGCTGCCTTCCAGCTCCGGTCCGGCCACCTGGGCGGGGTTGCGGGACGCGGAGTTGCGCTGGACCGGGACCCTGCACATGGGTTGGGCGGCCCAATCCCGGAAAGGCGCCTCGATCCACGCGCTGCACCTCCCCGAGGTGAAGATGGGCGACCGAACCGTGGAGGCCGCCGTGGACGCCCTGCGGCAGGTGGCTACGCTTGGCCTGGATTTCCTCGTACTGCCCGTAGCGAAGCCTGAGGGCCGAAAGGAGGCCTTCGCCTTCCTGGGCGCCGTCGAATCCCTGCTGGAGGCCACCCACCCCCGCGGCCTCAAGCTCGCGTTGCGCCCGGGAGCGGGAGCCGAGGCTGACCTGGTCAAGCTCATGAAGGAGTGCCGGGGCGAGGCCGTGGGCTACTGCTGGCATGAGGGCATCGTGGATCTGGAGGCCATCTCGGACCGGCTCTTCTGCGCGGTGGGCTCGGCCGAAGCGGATTTGGCGCCGCTGCAGCGCCTGGGCTACCGCTGGAACCTGGCCTTGGATGCCGAGGGTTCCGACGCCTTCGCGGCCGTGTCCGCCCAGCTGGAGGCCCGCTATCCGGCCGTCGTCTTCCCCGCCGAACTGCCGGACACGGTCATGGGCCGGCCCGTGCTGCCCGACCCCAGCGTGACCTTCGGGCGGCCCTGGGACGCGCGCGGGGAGAAGCCTTGAAGCCCCTCCTCGTCGTCGCCGGCGAAGCCTCCGGCGACCTCCATGGCGCCGAGCTCCTGAGGGAGCTGAAGGCGCGCCGGCCGGACTTGCGCATCCTCGGCGTCGGCGGCGAGAAGATGACGCCCCATCTCGACCGCAAGCTGGCCGATGTGCGCGATCTGGGCGTGGTGGGTTTCGTGGAGGTGATCAAGCACCTCCCGGAGATCATCCGACTCAAGAAGGCCATCGTGGCCGCCGTGGCCGAAGAGGACGCCGGGGCCGCGCTGCTCATCGACTATCCGGGCTTCAACCTCAGCCTCGCCAAGACGCTGCGTGCCGCCCACCCCGCCATGCGCCTCCACCAGTACGTGTGCCCCCAGGTGTGGGCCTGGAAGAAGGGCCGCATCCCCAAGATGGGGAAGCTGCTGGACACCCTCTACTGCCTCTTCGACTTCGAGCCCAGGCTCTTCAAGGGCTTCCCGGTGGAGGCTCTTTGGGTGGGCCACCCCCTCGTCGAGGTGGTGAAGCCCGAGGTCACCGAGGAGGCCTTCTTCGCGGAGACGGGCCTGGATCCCGCGCGGCCCTTGGTGGCCCTCCTGCCGGGCAGCCGCGCCGGGGAGATCCTGCGCCTGCTGCCGCCCTTGGCGGCGCTGGTGCGGACGTGGAAGCGGCAGCGGCCCGAGGTGCAGTGGGTGCTGCCGGTGGCGCCGACCCTGGAGGACGCCTTCGTCAAGACCTTCATCGAGGGCCTGCCCATTACGCTGATCCGGAACCGCAGCTACGCCGCCCGGGCCTATGCTGACGCGGCCCTCGTCGCCAGCGGCACCGCGACGCTGGAGACGGCCCTGCTGGGCACGCCCTTCGCCATCGTCTACCGCCTGAACGCCCTCACCTATGGCTTGGCCAAGCGGCTGGTGAAGCTGCCCCACGTGGGCCTCGCCAACATCGTCGCGGGCCGCGAGGTGGCGCCGGAACTGATACAGGCCTCCGTGAACGAGAAGACCCTCGCGGCCACGCTCGCGAGGTTGCTGGACCCCGTCCACGCCGCGGAGCTGCGCGCGGGGCTCGCCACTGTGCGCCCCCACCTGGGCGAGCCTGGCGCCGCGGGCCGCGTGGCCGACCATCTCTTGGGACATCTGGAGTGAACATGCGAAAGCTCGCCCTCGCCCTCTTCTGCGGAGCGCTCATGGCCGCCCCCACAGCCGCGCCTTCGCCGGCCGCCCAGGCGACGACTTCTCCGTCCGCCAAGGCGGATAGCCTCTTCCGCGACTACTGGGAATACACGCTGCGCACGAGCCCGGAGACCGCCACCTTCGTGGGCGACCCGCGCTACAACCACCGGCTCAGCGATGCCTCGGCCGCCGCGGTGCGTCAGGACTACGCGGCCCGGCGCCGCTTCCTCGCCGCCGCGGAAGGCCTTCCGGAAGCGGGCCTGGACGCGGAGCGCCGCGCCAGCCGCAGCCTCATGATCTGGCAGCTCAAGGACCAGCTGGATGGCGAGCCCTTCCACTTCTGGGAGATGCCCCTGTCCCAGATGGAAGGCCTGCACATCGATTTCCCGGCCCTCTTCTCCAGCCACCCCTTCCGCAGCCTGAAGGACTACCGCGATTTCGTCGCGCGGCTC
>CAYSXG010000149.1:2933-7203 GCA_964434895.1 uncultured Solibacteraceae bacterium
GGCCGGGCGGCCACCTTGGGCGGCCGGGGAAGGAGGGGGCTCGGGCCCTCCCGGATCGTGGTGGGGGCGGTCATCAACCAAGTGGAGCCCATGACGAAGGACAGCACCGCCACGGATCCCTTCCTGGAACCCCTCAGGCACTGCCCTCCTTCCTTCACCGAGCTCCAGAAGGCCCGGCTGCGCCGCGATGTGGACCTGGCCCTGATGAACGGCGTCACGCCCGCCTACGCGCGCCTGCTGGCCTTCCTCAAGAAGGACTACCTGCCCGCGGCCCGGCCTGAGCCCGGCACCTGGGCCCTTAAGGATGGCGCCGCGCGCTATGCCTACCTGGTGCGCCACCACACCACCACGGAGCTCACGCCCGAGCAGATCCACCAGACCGGGCTGGACGAGGTGGCCCGCATCGAGGGCGAGATGCTGCAGATCGCCAAGCAGCAGGGCTACGCGGACCTCGCCTCCTTCCGCGCCGCGGTGGCCAAGGACACGAGCCTGCGCCCCAAGGATGGCGCCGACCTGGTGGCCCGCTACAAGGCCTACGTGGACGGCATGCGCCCCGAACTGCCCAAGCTCTTCGGCCGCCTGCCCAAGGCGCCGCTCATCGTCGTGCCCATGGAGACCTTCCGCGAGCAGGGCGCCGCGGCGGCGGACTACAACGCGGGCACGCCGGATGGCTCGAGGCCCGGCCGCTTCAGCGTCAACACCTTCCAGGCCAAGGACCGCACCACCCTTCCCCTCGAGAGCACCAGCTACCACGAGGCCCTGCCGGGCCATCACCTGCAGATCTCCATCGCCCAGGAGCTGGAAGGCATCCCGGATTTCCGGAAGCACATGGGCGTGACGGCCTTCGAGGAGGGCTGGGCCCTCTATTCCGAGCGGCTGCCCAAGGAGCTGGGCTTCTACAAGGACCCCATCAGCGACTACGGCCGCCTCGGCGACGAGATGCTGCGGGCCATCCGCCTGGTGCTGGACACCGGCGTCCACGCCAAGCGCTGGAGCCGCCAGCAGATGGTGGACTTCTTCCATGCCCACGGCGCCAACGACGAGGTGGAGCTGCAGAGCGAGACCGACCGCTACATCGCCTGGCCCGGCCAGGCCCTCGGCTACAAGATCGGCCAGCTCACCATCCTGCGCCTGCGGGAGAAGGCCAAGGCGGACCTGGGGGAGAAGTTCGACCTCCGGGCTTTCCATGACCTGGTGCTGGGCGGCGGCGCCCTGCCTCTGGGCGTCCTCGAGCAGCGCGTGGACGGATGGATCGCAGAGAAGAAAAAATAAACCACCACGAAGGCACGAAGAAAGCACCAAGGCCACGAAGATCTTTTCGTGGCCTTGGGGAAGTTCGTGTCTTCGTGGTGAGCCTTTACTCGTACTTCGCCACGATGCCGGCCCAGGCGCCCTTGGCCTTGAGGATCTCCTCGGCCAGGGAGCGCAGCACGCCATGGCCGCCGGCGATGGGGATGGTCCAGTGGCAGGCGCAGCGCACTTCGGCCACAGCGTCGCTGGGGCAGACGGCCAGGCCCACGCGGGTCAGCAGGGGCAGATCGTGGAGGTCGTCGCCCACATGGGCCACTTCGTCGTAGGCGAGGCCGTACTTGGCGCAGAGCTGGTCCAGGATGGGCAGCTTCTGCAGGTGGCCCATGAAGCAGTCCTCGAGGGCCAGGTCCTGGGCGCGCAGGCGCGTGGCCGGGGTGGCGAGACCGCTGATGAAGGCCACGGGAACGCCCGCGCCTTGCAGCCACTTGATGGCGGCGCCGTCCCGCACATGGAAGGCCTTCGTGTGCCCCGACTCCAGGCCGTAGTGGAGCAGGCCCGTGGTGAGCACGCCGTCCACATCGGTGCAGAGCAGCTTGATGCGGGAGGCCCGGGCAACGAGATCGGCGGGGAGCATGGTTCCTTGATAGCTGAAATCGGGGATTTATTCACCACGGAGAACACGGAGGGCGCAGAGAAGGGCTTTGGAAGGGGATGAACCACCAAGGCACCAAGGACACCAAGCACTTCGCTCGGATGGCCGGGGCCGGGCGGACGAGGACCGCAGCGCGCCCATGAAGGCGCGCTGCGGTCCTCGCCTGCCCACCTCCGCGCGAGGCGCGGAGGCCGCCGCATGCGGCGGGCCCGGCGTTCCAAACGCTTGCCTTGGTGCCCTTCGTGGCTTGGTGGTGTTTTTTTTGGCCTTTCCCCAATCCCATCCACAAACCCCACAATGGAGGGCTGGAGACGCCATGCCTTTCATCGCCCTGGAAGACGCCAAGACCCTGCTCGACCAGGGGGCCCTCGTGGTGGACGTGCGCACGCCCATGGAGTGGGCGGAGGGCCACGCGGAGGGCAGCCTCCTGATGCCGCTCCAGGAGTTCGGCGAACGATTCCGGGAGCTGCCCAGGGACCGCCCCCTGCTGATGGTGTGCCGCTCCGGCGCCCGCAGCCAGACGGCCACGGACTTCCTCCGCCAGCAGGGCTACCCCGAGGTGCACAACCTGGGGCCCTGGGAGCGGAACCCGACGCACCAGGGATAGGGCAGGCGCATTCCTGACCGATTCGCTTATGAACCCGGTCACAGCAGGGGATGGGGCACGCTTGGGGCAGGAGGCTCCATGGGCGATCCCCTCTTCTGGCACCGCATCCAGTTCGCGTTCACCATCGTCTACCACTACCTCTTCCCCCAGCTGACGATGGGGCTGGCGCTCATCATCGTCTTCCTCAAGGCCATGGGCCTGCGGACGGGCGAGGCGCGCTGGGATGACGCTGCCCGCTTCTGGATCCGCATCTTCGGCCTCAACTTCGCCGTGGGCGTAGTGACGGGCGTGCCCATGGAGTTCCAGTTCGGCACCAACTGGGCCCGCTTCTCCCATTTCTCCGGCGGCGTCATCGGACAGACCCTGGGCATGGAGGGCCTCTTCGCCTTCTTCCTGGAATCCAGTTTCCTGGCCCTCCTGGTGTGGGGCGAGAAGCGGCTCAGCCGCCGGGCCCATTTCGGCGCGGCCCTGGCGCTCTGGTTCGGCAGCTGGCTCTCGGGCTATTTCATCACCGCCACCAACGCCTTCATGCAGCATCCCGTGGGCTACACGATCGGCGCCAAGGGCACGCTGCAGCTGGCGGACTTCGGCGCCTTCGTGCTGAACCCCTGGGCCATCGCCGAATACCTCCACACCATGATGGCGACCGTGGTGACCGCCAGCTTCGTGGTGGCCGCCGTGGGTGCCTACTACACGCTCAAGGGCGTCCACGAGGTCCAGAGCCGCCTCTTCCTGAAGGTGGGCACGGCCTTCGGCCTCCTCTTCAGCCTGCTGGTGGCCTTCCCCACGGGGGACCATCAGGGCAAGTTGGTCGCCAAGCACCAGCCCGCGGCCCTGGCGGCCATGGAGGGGCGCTTCGAAAGCGGGCCTCGGGCGGAGATCAACCTCATCGGGCAGCCCAACGTGGCCGAACGGCGACTGGACAACCCCGTCCGCATCCCGGGCGTCCTCAGCTTCATCGCCTACGGATCCTTCTCCAGCGACGTGAAGGGCCTCAATGAGATCCCTCCGGACCAGTGGCCCACCAGCATCGAGCTGCTGTACTACAGCTTCCACATCATGGTGGGCCTGGGAACCCTCTTCATCGCGCTGATGGGACTGGCCTCGCTGCTGGCCTGGCGGGGCCGCCTCTTCACCGCGCGGTCCGCGCTCTGGGCCCTCATGCTGGCCTTCCCCTTCCCCTACATCGCCACCACCGCCGGCTGGATGACCGCGGAGCTGGGCCGCCAGCCCTGGCTCATCCACGGCCTCATGCGCACGGCGGACGGCGCCAGCGCCAACGTCCACGCAGGCCAGACGGCCTTCACGCTGATCGGCTTCTGCGGGCTCTACTTCGTGCTGGGCCTGCTCTTCGTCTTCCTCATCGGGCGGGAGATCGCCCACGGTCCCGCTTCGGAGGTGGCCCATGGCTGAACTCTGGTTCTGGCTCGTGTCCGTGATGGTCGCGCTCTACGTCGTCCTGGACGGCTTCGACTTCGGCGCCGGGGCCCTGAGCCCCTTCGTGGCCCGCACGGATGTGGAGCGCCGCGCGGTGCTGGCGGCCATCGGTCCTTTCTGGGATGGCAACGAGGTCTGGCTGCTGGCGGCGGGGGGCTCGCTCTTCCTGGCCTTCCCGCGGGTGCTCGCCGCGGGATTCTCCGGTTTCTACCTGGCCATGTGGATGGTGGTGTGGTGCCTGATCCTGCGGGGCATCAGCATCGAGTTCCGCAGCCATGTGCAGGACGCGCTGTGGCGGGCCTTCTGGGACTTCGTCGAACAGA
>CAYSXG010000150.1:0-7136 GCA_964434895.1 uncultured Solibacteraceae bacterium
CTGGATCGCCGGCTTTGCCGGCAACACGATTCAATGGCGCGGCAGGAAGTACTATCTGAGTCGGGACGGCCGATGCGAGCTGGTATCTTAGAATTGCCGAGGGCGTAAGGGCGTGTTGCCCAGAGCCCTGCGAAGGCAGGGCGGCCAGCCAGTAGCCCAGGGCGAACAGCGAAGCTGGAACCCTGGGCAGGCGCCCCCCTTCCAACAAAAGGAGCCCCCCCGGATCGGGGGTGGCAGAAGGATGGAAAATAGGGGAAAGGCCATGTGCCGCATGGGAATCATGATGACAGGGATGGGGGGGCCGGGCCTCCGTTTCCCGGGGTGGGCAAGTCGAAGGAAAAGGTGGAACCCCGCCCCTCCTGGGATGTGAACCAGATCTGGCCCCCCATGCGCTCCACCATGGATTTGGCGATGCTGAGGCCCAAGCCGGCCCCCTTGGGCTTTCGGGCATCGGTGCCTTTCCCCTGGGTGAAGGGTTGGAAAAGTCGAGCCTGAAAGGGCTTCGGGATGCCCATTCCCTGGTCGTCCACGTCCACCTGGACGCGGGCCTCCCGGGGGCGAAGGTGGACGACGACGGCGGCCCCTGATGGCGAGAATTTCACGGCATTGGAGAGGAGGTTCGCCAGGACCTGAAGGGTCCGGTGCACGTCGCAGAGGACCATGGCCTTCTCGGGTGCCTCTCCCATGTCCAAGCTCACCCCCAGGATGCGGCCGTAGGCCTGGTTTTCCTCCAAGGCACGGCGAACCACCTGCACCAGGTCGGCGGGTTCTATCCGGAACTCCATGCTTCCTACCGAAAGCTTCTCTAGGTCCACGATGTCGTTCACCACCGCCGCCAGCCGCTCGGTGTTGCGGTAGGCGATATCCAGGGCGTCGTTCACCGCCTTGGGCAGGGGGCCCATGGCTCCCCCGCGGAGGAGGCCGAGGGAGCCGAGGAGGGAAGTGAGCGGCGTCCGCAGTTCGTGGCTCACCAGCGTCACGAATTCGGATTTCAGCCGGTCCTGTTCCCTGGCGGCGCTCAGATCGAGCACGAAGGCCACGCCCTCACCCGAGCCGTCCTGGAAGAGCGTCGTGCCCAGGAGTACCGGAATTCGGGTGCCGTTCTGGTGGAGGACCTCGGATTCATAAGGAGCCGGGGCCTTGCCTTCCCTCAAGTCGGCCAACCTAGAGGCTCGAGCGGCCGCGGCCTTCGGAGGGAGGACCGAGGCCCAGCTCAGTTCGCCTCGATCGAGTCCTTTTCGGGGCCTGCCGATCAGGTGCAGGAAGGCCTCGTTGGCCCCAGAAATCCAATCCTCCCCATCGAAGAACGCCACGCCGATGAGATTGGCATCCGCCAGGCGCTGGGCTCGGGCTTCGCTGCGCGCGCGCTCGGCGAAGATGGCAGCCACGAACAAGGAGGTGAGGCAGGCGCCTACCAGGAAGAGGTTGAGGTCGATCCAGTTTTCGCTCCCTTGCCTGGCGGCGAAGGGACCCAATCCGGAATGGGTGGCCACCACCACCACCGCCGAGACCAGGAGGACGCTCAGGGTGGCCCCGGGCATGCCCTGCTGTACGGCGATGGCGACCAGCAGGGGAGAGAAGACTGCGTAAATGAGGGAACCGTTGTGTAGGCCCGGACCGAACCCCCCGAATACCACCACGCTCACCAGAAGGGTCAGGGTGGCTCCTCCGAGGTTTCGGCCCAGGCTCGGGGGCGTGGGCTGGCCTGGAGCGAACCAGGTCAGAAGCAGGGGCGTGAAGATGAACTGTCCCAGGAGGTTGCCGAACCACCATGAGAGGGCTGCGAGGCCGTGGCTGGAGGAGGGCAGGTGGCCTCCCATCCGCAGGAGGGTGGTGCCCAAGGCCGCGCTGAAGGGCTGGAGGAGGAAGGTAATGAGCATCAGGAGGGCCGCCACGTCCGACATCCGCTCCAGGCGGGGGTCCAGACCCCATCGTCGGAACAGGGTGGCCCCCAGCACCGCCTCCGCGCCGTTGATGCCGGAAATGCCGAGGGCCACCCAGGGTGGAAGCCCGCCGGACAGGGCCAGGAAGAACTGGCCCAGGAACACGCCGGGCCAGAGGTTCGTCCCTCCAAGGATGAGGGCTCCGAGGGCGACACCCTCGGAAGCGAAGACCACTAAGGTCACGATCCCGTGCGTCACGGAAAGGGAGAAACTGAGCTTGCCAAGAAGGAAGTACAGAACCGCCAAGACCATGACCTGGCCGGCGTAACCCAGTCGAGCTCGGGCGCGGATGGCCACATTCATGAGCGCCTCGGGAAGGCTGGGACCGGGAGATCCGAGTGCACATCGGCGCGGGGGGCTCGGGACTTGAATGCGAGACAGTCCGCTGCCTTCGGCTTCGGGATGGCTCCCGCAGTCCAGCGCTTCGGCGGGGGGCTTCGCCGGCCTACCTGTCCAAGGAAAATGGGGGCCGAATCTCGTGTACTGGTGCTGGAACACCAGAATCATGCGGGGGCCGGCCAACGACGTCTTCGAAGGCCCGCTGAGTCAAATAGAGCCTCAGGTCGAACTCCAGCTGGAAGTAGTCCGGGGCCATGTGGGTACAGAGCTGGTAGAAGGCCCTGGTATGCTCCGCCTCCCTCAGGTGGGCCAGCTCGTGCACCAGGATCATGTGGAGAAAGGGGGCGGGGGCCTCCATGAAGACCGCGTCGATGCGGATTTCGCGACTGGCCCTGAGGCGGCCCCCGTGGGCCCGGGAGGTGCGGGTGTGGAGGCCGAGGGCGTCGCGAAGGACGTGCAGGCGGGGATCGTAGCGCACCTTACGAAGGGGCTGGGAGCTTCGCAGGAAGCGGTCCTTCAGTTCCTGGGCCGCCTCCTGGAGGGCCCTGTCGGTCCGAACGTCGTGTCGTTGGGGATAGCGCTCCCGCAAGTAGGGACCTAGGCGGTCCTCCGCCAGGAGGCGGCGCACCTCGGCCAGGATCTCGGGGGCGTAGCCCTCCAGGTAAGGCAGGGGGACCATGGGCCTCAGGGCCTCAGGCCGAAGGGGACGACGTTCGACGGGGGCGCTTCGGGTCCTTCCGGCTCTGCCCCCTCCAGGTCCTCCACTCGGTAGGAATTCTCGGCTCCGTTGTCCCATCGCACGTAGTAGGGGCGGGGGGCGGACCCGGGCCTGTGGGGGCGCTCGCCGGCGAAGAGGATGGTCCCGGGGCCGCCGCCGCCCTGGGCTTCCGGGACCCAGTTCGGCCAGGCCCCGCCGTACATCGTGATCCCCGCGCGGGTCAGGCGGACCCGGTCCCCGGCCTTGAACTCCAGTTCCATGCTGCACCCCCTTCCATCATGGGACGTCGGGCACCGGAGGTATTGTCTTTTACGATATGTCAGTAATTACGATTTATGGATTATCGGTCTGCTAAAGTTCACCGAACGGGAGGCCCCATGAACATCGCGATCCTCACCTTCGACCGCTTTACGGACATCGACGTCCACCTGCCCTGGGACCTGTTGAACCGGGTCCGCCGCCCGGACTGGTCCGTGCGCCTGCTCGCGGAGACGCCGCGGGTGACTTCGCGTACGGGACTGGCCCTCGACGTCCACGGGGGCCTCGACGAGCTCGGGGACGCCGACGCCGTGCTCGTCAGCAGCGGGGAGAGGACCCGGGCCCTGGCCCAGGATCCGGCCTTCCTGGACCGGCTGCACCTGGACCCTTCTCGGCAGCTCGTGGGATCCATGTGTTCCGGGGCCCTGATCCTGGCGGCCAAGGGCCTATTGGCCGGGCTCAGCGCCACCACCTATCCCACGGCCCGGCGGGAGCTGGAGGCCTACGGCGTCAGGGTCCTGGAGCGGCCCTTCGTCCAGCACGGGCGCATCGCCACGGCCGCGGGCTGCCTGGCGGCCCAGGAGCTGGCGGGCTGGGTCATCGAGACCCTCCTCGATCGGCCCACCCGGGAACTGGCCCTCCGCTCCGTCCAGCCCGTGGGCGGCGGCCTGGCCTTCCAGGACGCGGAGGCCATCCGCGGGCTCTACGCGACCCCGAGCTGATCCGGGCCTTCGGGGACCCCGATCAGACCGGCGTGACGCTGCGGCGCTTGGCGGGCCAGGCCTCCCGGCGCCGGGCGCGGGAGAGGCGGATGGCGAGCTCCTTGCGGAGTTCGCCGGGCTCCACGATGGCGTCCACGTGCAGGTGGGAGGCCAGCTTCAGGAGGTCGAGGTCCTGGTTGTACGCCTCCCGCAGCTGCTGGACGTAGGCCGCGCGCTCCTCCTCGGGCTTCTCGGCGATCTTGTTGGCGAAGACGGCGTTGACGGCGGCCTCGGCGCCCATGACGGCGATGGAGGCGGTGGGCAGGGCCAGGGTGGCGTCGGGATCGAAGCCCGGACCCGACATGGCGTAGAGGCCGGCGCCGTAGGCCTTGCGGACCACCACGCAGAAGCGCGGCGTCGAGCAGGAGGCCATGGCGCTGATCATCTTCGCGCCGTGGCGGATGATGCCCTGCTTCTCCACGGCGCTGCCGATCATGAAGCCGGGCACGTCGCTGAGGAAGACCAGGGGGATCCCGAAGGCGTCACAGAGGGTGATGAAGCGCGCGGCCTTGTCGGCGCTGTCCACGAAGAGCACGCCGCCCTTGACCCGGGGCTGGTTGGCGACGAGGCCCACGGGCCTTCCCTCCAGGCGGGCCAGGCCCGTGATGACCTCGGCGGCGTGGAGCTTCTTCACTTCGAGGAAGGAGCCCTCGTCCACCAGGGCCTCGATGAAGTCCTTCATCTGGAAGGGGCTGTTGATGTCCTGGGGCACGATGGCGCGGATGTCCTTCGCCTTGGGGGACACGGCCTTCGCCTCCGCCCGGGGCAGGGCGTCCTCGGCGTGCTGGGGGAAGTAGGCGAGGTAGGCCCGGCAGAGCTCGATGGCCTCCTGCTCGGTCTTGCACAGGAAGTCCCCGCAGCCGCTCTGGGTGCAGTGCATGCGCGCGCCGCCGAGGTCCTCCAGGCTGATCTTCTCGCCGATGACCATCTCCGCCATGCGGGGTGAGCCGAGGTACATGGAGGCGTTGCCTTCCACCATCATCACCACGTCGCAGAAGGCGGGGATGTAGGCCCCGCCGGCGGCCGAGGGCCCGAAGAGGAGGCACACCTGGGGCACGAGGCCCGAGAGGGCCACCTCCATGTGGAAGATGGTCCCCGCGTGGCGGCGGCCCGGGAACATGTGGAGCTGGTCCGTGATGCGCGCCCCGGCGGAGTCCACCAGGTAGAGCATGGGGATGCGGTCCTTGAGGGCCACCTCCTGGATGCGGATGATCTTTTCCACCGTGTGGGCGCCCCAGGAGCCGGCCTTGATGGTGGAATCGTTGGCCATGATGGCCACGGGGCGGCCCTGGATGGTGGCGGTGCCGGTGATGACCGCGTCTGCCGGGAGCCCCGGGCTCAGGGCGTTGGCGAAGAAGCCGTCCTCCACGAAGGAGCCCTCGTCCACCAACAGGGCGATGCGCTCCCGGGCGAAGAGCTTGCCGGTCCGCGCGTTCTTCTCGTGGTCCTTGGGGGCGCCGCCCTTTTGGATGCGCTCGACTTCCTGATGAAACTGCTCCAGCTGCATGGGGACCTCGGACCAAAGCGTCCATTATCGCCGGGGAGGGGGATCCTGCCCATTTCCCTTTTGGCTAGGGGCTGGGGCGGGACCGTCCTAACGTAGGGGCATGCCTACGGAATTCGGGCCCCGCGGCCCCGGATCGCAGACGCCCGCCGAAGACCCCTCCCTGTGGTCCCGCCCCTTCCTGATCCTTTGGACCTTCTACTTCCTCGTCTTCGTGGCGGGCTACCAGCTCTTTCCCCTGGTGCCCTTCCGCCTGCGGGAACTGGGGGCCACCCTGGCCGAAAGCGGGCGCTTCATGGCCGCCTTCACCCTGGGGAGCGGGGTCGGGGGCTTCGTGACCGGCCCCCTCGGCGACCGGATCGGGCATCGCACGGTGCTGCGCTGGGCCTCCCTGCTCTCGGTCTTCTTCTTCCTGGTCTACGCCTACCTGCCGGCGACCTGGGGCTTCCTGGCGCTGGCCCCCGTGCACGGCTTCGTCTGGTCGGGCCTGCGCACGGCCTCGGTGGCGCGGGTGAGCCCCCTCCTGCCGGAGGGCCGGCGCGCCGAGGGCCTCTCCTTCTTCGGCCTGGCCAGCCCCGGGGGCGTGGCGGTGGGCCCCCTGCTCGGACTCTGGCTGCAGCCCCACCTGGGCTTCCGGTGGCTGATCCTGATGCTGGGGGGGACCTTCCTCCTGCTGCACCTCCTCATCCGGGAGCTGCCCAAGGATCCCCCTCGAGCCCCCCGCGTCGCCTCGGCGCTTCGCTGGCCGGAGCGGGGTGTGTGGCTGCCGGCCCTGTTGGTCTTCCTTCTGGCCATCAGCTACGGGCCCATGGCCCCCTACAGCGCCCAGGAGGCCCGGGCCCTGGGCATGCCCTGGGCCTCGGCCTACCTCACCTGCTTCGCCCTGGGCATGGTGGGCCTTCGGCTGATCCTCGGGGTGACGGGGATGGGCCCCCGCCCCCAGCGACTGCTGCCCTGGATGTTCCTCCTCACCCTCGGGGGCTGCTCCCTGCTCGCCCTCCTGCCCGGCGCCCAGGTCCGCCACGTGGTCGGGGGACTGGTCTACGGCGCGGGTTACGGCCTGGTGCACACCCTCCTCTTCCTGCTCGTCATGGACGCCGCCTCTCCCGGACGCCGGGGCGGGGGCGTGGGGGCCCTCTACGGCGCCTACGACGCGGGCATCGCCGTCGGGGCCCTGTTGTTGGGCCACGTCATGCAGTGGAAGGGGTTCCGCGCGGGATGGGGGGCCGGAGCGGCCGTGCTCGCCCTGGCCTGCTGGGTGTCCACGCGGGCCAGGGCCGGGGGGACGGCGGCCTGATCAGCCCTCGGCCATCGCCGCGCCCAGGCTCTCGAGGGCCTCGGGAGCGAGGATGCGCTCGGCCATGGGGTAAAGGACCTCATTCTCCTTTTCGATGTGGGCCCGGAGCAGGCCGATCAGCTGCGCGCAGGCGCGGCCGGTGTCGAGGGGGTTGCGGGCCCGGCCTTCCGTGATGCCCCCGAGCACCGCCCGCCCCAGGTCCCAAAGTTGCCGGTTCCCCCCCCGCCCGTGCTTGAGTTTCCATCAGCTGCTGGGCAAAGATCGTGACTTCTTCGGAAATGCCTTGTCCGCATTCCGTGAAGCGCGTCATGAGCTT
>CAYSXG010000151.1:0-7130 GCA_964434895.1 uncultured Solibacteraceae bacterium
AGCAGCAGCAAGTCCGCGCCGGCGTAGGCCGTCCGGGCGCGCTCCCGCTGGTCGTTGGGGAAGACGCAGGCGAAGAGGCCGCCCGGCGCCAGCAGCTTCGCGGCGGCGAGCGCGTAGTCGGCGATGGTGCCGCGCACTTCCAGCCGCGCGGGCACGGCCTGGGGATGCTCGGCGGACTTGCGGTCGCTGGTGGCCCAATAGGGCGGCGAGCCCAGCACCAGATCGAAGGGGCCGAAGGGCAGGAGGCTGTCCTCGCGCAGATCGCCCTCGTGGATGCAGTAGCGGTCCTGGAGGCCGTTGACGACGACACTCTTCCGCGCCAGGCGCGCGGAGATGTCCTGCGCCTCCACCGTGTGCACGACGGCGCCGGGGCAGCGCCAGGCCGCGGCCATGCCCACGCTCCCGATGCCCGAGCCCAGGTCGGCGATGCGCTCCGGCCGCGGACACCAGGTCGTGCCGTACCAGGCCGTCAGCAGATCATCCACGCTGAAGCGGTGCCCCTTGGCGTACTGGAAGATGCGGTAGTGGCCGCAGAGCCAGTCGAGGGTCTCGCCCGTTTCGGGCTCGAGGCCGCCGGGCACGGTGGGGCCGGGCCGGGTCCAGCCCTTGAAGACGGATTCAGGGTTCATCAGGGTCCAGCGGCGCTTCCTCTTCGGTGGCCTCCGGCTCCGCTTCGGGCGGCAGCTCCTCGTATTCGGCCATCTCCTCAGGCAGCGGATGCGCGAAGAGGCCCTCCTCCAGCTCCGGCTCCAGCTGGGACAGGGCCTGGGCCTCGAGGTGGCCCTCGCCGAAATCCGCCAGGCGGGGCAGGTCGAAGATGGACTTGAGCCCGAAGTGCAACAGGAAGCCCTGGGTCGTCGCGTACATCATGGGGCGGCCCACCACGGGCTTCCGGCCGGCCACGGTGATGAGGTCGCGCTCCATGAGGCTCTTGATCTGGTTGGCCGAGGAGGTGACGCCGCGGATGGCGTTGATCTCGGTGATGGTGATGGGCTGGCGGTAGCCGATGATGGCGAGCGCCTCCAGCTGCGCGGGCGTGAGGCGTCCGCTGCGCACCGTGGTCACCAGCTTGGCGATGAGGCGCTGGTAGTGGGGCGCCGTGGCCATGCGCCAGCCGCCGCCGATCTCCACGAGCCGGATCCCTCCGGGCGCTTGGAGACGCTCCTGCAGCATGTCGATGCCCTGGCGCAGCGCGCCCTCGCCGAAGCCCGTCAGCTCGCGGAGGCGGGCGATGTCCAGCACCTCGCCCGCCGCGGTGAAGAGGGCCTCCAGCGCGCCGGCCAGATCGCCGCCCTCCTCCCAGAGGGGCTCTCCATCGTCCTCGGTCTGCCGGCTGCCGGCTTCCGCGTCCAGCTCCGGATCCACCTCGGCGTCGGGCCGCTGGACTTCGGGATGCTCGCTGAACATCTGGGTCTGGACCATGTCCTGGGCGGATTCCTCGGCCTCAGGCCCCTCGCCCAGGGGATTCTCGTTCACGTCGCTCATCGGTACATCCCCAGTCGCTCGCCCACCTTGATATCGCCGTCGCTGCGCACGGGCGCCCAGTCCTGGGCCTTCGGTCCGCCGACGAGGAGCACCACGGTGGAGCCGAATTCGAAGGTGCCCAGATCCTCGCCCGGCGCGCAGGGCAGGGAGGGCAGGGCGAAGCCGCCATCCTTGGGCAGGGCCTTGCCCTCCAACCAGCGTCCATCGATGACGACTCCGCCTACGTGGGTGGCGCCCACCAGCACGGCGGCCACTTCGAGGCCCTCGTCGGGGCCGCTGCCCAGGGCCTCCCAGGCCGCCCGTCGGTTGCGCTCGTAGAGGCGGGGCACGTGGCCCGTGCTGGCGTCGTTCACCGGCCAGAGCTCGCCCTCCACGCGCTCCACACGGGTGACGTGGCCTTCGAGAGGCACATGGATGCGGTGGTAGTCCTTGGGTGCGAGGTACAGGGTCAGGTAGTGGCCGCCCTCGAAGCGCGCGGCCTCGGGATCGTGCTTAAGCAGTTCGGAAACCCGGTAGGGCAGTCCCTTCGCCTGGATGGCCAGGCCCTCGGTGATGCGGCCGCAGGCGATGATGCGCCCGTCCACGGGGCTGTTGATGAATCCTGGCGCGGCCTCGGCCTGGGGGCGGAGCCCGGGCTTCAGCCGGCGGGTGAAGAGGGACTGCTGGCTTTCGTACTGCTCCAGCGGCTTCTCGGCCTCGGCCATGTTCAGGGTGTATTTGGAGGCGAATCGGCCCAGCAGGGGCCCGCGCCAGGACGGGGGCAGCTTCCGCTCGGCGGCCCAGCCAACGACGCTCGACCCCAGCTTCTTGGGATAGAAGCCCAGCAGGCGCAGTCCGAGGGGGCCCGGCGTCCAGACCAGCACATAGGCCGCCCAGAGCAGGAGCAGGAGGAGGGCGAGACGGGACGGCGTGGGCCAGTGCAAGGGCATGGATCAGTTTACCTGAGGCGGCCCTGGGCTCCGAAGCCTGATTCAGCTGGGGAGGATGCCCTTCAGCACTTCCAGCAGGGCGTCCACGCGGATCTGATGGAAGGCCAGGAGGACCTCACGGGCCCTGGGCTCGTCCCCGGATTCGAAGGCCTCGATGAGCTGCCGGCGGGTGGGCTGGGCGTTCCGGAGATCCACGCGGACGGACTGCATCAGGGGAAAGAATCGCGCCGTCCGCCAGATCATGCTTTCGATGATCCGCAGCATCTGGGGCCGGCCCGCGGGGTGGAAGAGGATGCGATAGAACTCGATGACCGATTCCGGGGAGCGGTTGCCCTGGTCCAGCTCGTCGCTGAGGGCCCGCAGCATGGCGAAGTCGTCCGGCGTGAGCCGCGGCAGCGCCATGGGCACAAGGGCCAGCTCCAGGGCCATGGAGAGATCCTGCACTTCCTCGATCTCCTCGATGGTCACGGGCGTCACCACCGCGCCCTTGAAGGGCAGGAAGGTCACCAGGCCCTCCGCCTCCAGGCCGCGCAGGGCCTCCCGCAGCGGCACGGGGCTCACGCGGAGGGTCTGGGCGAGCTCCGCCTGGCGCAGCCGCTGTCCCGCCGGCAGCTCGCCCCGGAGGATCTGGGTGCGCACGGCCTCCATGATGCCGGGCACCAGGGTCTGGTTATCCATGAGGCCGCTCACGCTTCCAGCTCCCGCTGGGCCAGCGCCGCCATCAGGCCCGCGCGGCGCACTTCGTGGTAGGCGGCGAAGGCGGCCTTGGCAGCCTCGAGATCGCCGGAGGCGCAGGCCTCCACGAGCTCGCTCCGCGTGGGCCGCGTGTCCTGCAGCCGGACCCGGTTGGCCTGGGTGAGGGGGTGTATGCGCACGGAGCGCAGGATGATGCCCCGGAACAGGTCGAAGAGCCAGGGCATGCCCGAAGGCCGAAGGAGGGTGGTGTAGAAGCGCAGCACGTGGTCCAGGCTCGCGTCGCCCCGGTCCAGCACCTCGGTCAGTTCCCGTAGTTCCGCGAAATCCTCGTCCCTCAGGCGGGGCAGGGCCGCGGGCAGCATGAGGAGGCCCAGGGCGATGGCGGCGGTGAAGCCTTCGCTCAGCTCCGAGGCCGTGACGGGCGCCACGATGGTGCCCTTGTAGGGGAGGAAGGCCACGAGGCCCTCGGCCTCCAGGCGCCGCAGCGCCTCGCGGAAGGGCGCGGGGCTCACGCTCAGCTCCCGGGCCAGCTCGGTCTGGTGGATGACGTCGCCCTCCTTCAGCCGCCCTTGGAGGATGAGGCTTCGGATGGATTCGGCGATGCCGGGGACGAGGGTGGGCGAATCGGGGACACGGGCCATGGCAGGTTCAGGGCGCTCCGGCGCGCGCCCATTCCTTCTCGGTCATGACCTTGAGGAGGGCGTCCGTGTGGACCTTGAGGAAGTCCGTGAGCACGCGTTGCGCCAGCTCCACGTCCCCGGTTTCGCAGGCCTGCACCAGGTCCCGGCGGGTGGGATGGATCTCCACGCACTGGTGCCGCACGGCCTGGATGAGGGGGAAGAAGCGCACGGAGCGCCAGACGAGGCCCTCGATGGACTGGAGGATGAGGGGCATGCCCGCGGGCCGCAGCAGGGTGCGGTAGAACTGCGCCACGCGCTCGGGCGTCGTGTCCTCGCCAGCCAGCTCGTCGCAGAGCTCGTAGAGCTTCTGGAAATCCTTCTCCGTGAGGCGCGGGATGGCGAAGGGCAGGAGGGCCACCTCCAGGGCCACGGAGGCCACATGGATCTCGTGCACCTCGGTGGCGGTGACGGGGGTCACGATGGTGCCGCGGTAGGGGAGGAAGGTGACGAGCCCCTCCACTTCCAGCTGGCGCAGGGCCTCGCGCAGGGGCACGGGGCTCACGCCGAGGGTCTGGGCCAGCTCGGTCTGGTGCAGCACCTCCCCTTCGTGCAGCTTGCCCCGGAAGATGAGGTCGCGGACCGCCTCCACGATGCCGGGGATCAGCGTTTTGTTGTCGGGGGTGTGCTTCATCAGGGCGATGTCCGGAGAGGCTTGGTGGTCGAGGCGCAAAGGACCTCCATGAATCATCGGCTGCGGACGTCTGGAGCTTCAACCTGCGGAATAGACCGCTTGATAGACTGTCACGGATTGGATCTTTTTCGAACTTTAGTTTTAGCAATGCGATACAAAATTGCCCACAAATCGCGTCATTTCTAAAATATTTATCAAAATTTTTAAGAATACTAACTAATAAAATATATTCACTTTGGCGCGGTGGACGCTGGGGCTCGAATGGGGTCTGCAGGTTCCTCCGCTCTTTCGATCCCCCTCGTCGCCGGCTTTCCCCTCAAGGGAGCCGGGATTCGTCATTGGCCTTTCCACTCCACAGGTCCCGCCATGCCCACACGCCACTCCCTCCTCGCCGGGCTCGTGCTCGGCCTCGCCCTGGCCTGCGGCGGCGGGTCCGGCTCGGGGAGCTCTCCCGCCACGCCGGCCAAGGGCCTCAGCTACCAGGACCCCGCCGCGGCCGGCTGGCGCCTGGTGAAGGATCCCGCCTCCACCTCCACCCACCTCCTGCTGGACTTGGTGGGCCCCTCGGGCCTGAAGACCCGGGGCGCGGGCTTCAACCTCCAGGGCTCCGGCGCGCTCCGCTTCAGGGCCTTCGCGGAGACGGGCTGCCCCATCCGGGACCTGGGCGTCTACGAGCTGAAGAGCACCGACGCCACCGGCGATCCCATGGAGCCCCTCCTCCTCGCCGCCGGCGTGAAGCAGGGCAACCTGCTCACCGCCGCCGTCTTCCAGAAGGACCGCCGCGCCACCGCCAAGGATTCGGGCGCCCCGCTCTTCCAGATCGCCGTGGAGCTCGACGCGGCCGCGGGCGCCCAGGCAGGGGACACCCTGGCCTTCGCCATCACCAAGGCCCAGTACATGGCCGAGGACATCGGCGCCTACGCCACCTACGCCACGGACGAAATGGCGGCCAAGGCCCACCTCGTCCCCATGAGCATCTCCGTGGGAGCCCTCCATGCGGAATGAACGCACGCCTGCCGGAGCCTCCATGCGCCTCCTTCTTCCTGCCCTGTCCCTGACCCTCGCCAGCGGCGCCGTCGCGGGGACGGCTCCGCGCCTGGACGCCGCCTCCCTGGCGCGCCAGCGATCCCTCCTGCCCCAGCGCGTGGCGCAGGCGGAAGCGCACCTGCAGGGCCTCCGCACCACCCTGGGCCTGGGCATCCGCGAGGGCCTCGCCGCCCGCGCCGCATTCACCAACCTGCAGGGCCAGACCGTGGTGCGCCTGGAACACACCTTCGACGGCGTCCGTGTTTGGGGCAGCCAGGCCATCGTCCGCGTCGATCCTGAAGGCGGCTTCAAGGACCGGACCCAGAGCCTCCGCGCCGGCGTGGAACTCCAAGGCCAGCCCCGGCTCCGCACCGAAGAGGCGGTGAAGCTCATCCGGGCGCGCTTCGAGGGGGGAACGCCCTTCAAGGCCGAGCCCCACGCGGAGCTGGTGGTCTTCCCGTCCAGGTTCGTGGGGGGACTCGCCAGCAAGGTGGATCCCGCCACCGGGAAGGCCGTTCTGGATCGCCGCAGCGTGGTCCACGCCAAGCCCGCCTCCCCCTTCGTCTGGGCCTACGAGGTGCGCACGGGCCGCCATGACACGGCCTCGGGTCCCGAGGAGCTGGACTGCCTCATCGACGCCACCACCGGCGCCCTGCTCCGCGTCACCAACGGCATGGAGGCGGTGGCCCCCACGCCCGCCACCGGCACGGGCAAGGGCTTCTACCGGGGCTCCGTGAGCCTCGCCACCTCCCAGTTGGCGGACGGCACTTTCGCCCTCTACGACACCACCCGTGGCCTCCTGCCCAACCCGGATGCCTCCCAATACACGCCGGACGGGTCCGGATGGAGCCCCACGGGCCTGCAGGTCTGGTACGAGGAGCACGACGCCACGGGCGCCTCCACCTACAACACCTTCCTCTTCCAATCCAACGCCGTGAACACCTGGGGCGACGGCCAGGCCTTCACCCAGTGGGGGAGCGAGAACGGGCCCAACGGCCAGAGCACCGGCGTGGACGCCTTGAGCGCCATGGCCAGCACCTGGGACTTCTACAAGCAGGTCTTCGGCCGCGACGGCCTCGACGGCCAGGGCACCACCACCATGGCCTATACCCTGCTGACCGCGCCCTTCTACATCGACAATTCATGGTGGTCCGTCGGGGGACACAGCGCCTACCTGGGCGCGGGCAGCTACCCCGCCAACCCCAGCGGCCTCCAGTCCCACACGGACCTGGACGTGGTGGCCCACGAGCTGACCCACGGCCTCACGAGCCCCAACTGGTCCCAGCTCCTGGGCAACTCGCCGGGCATGGAGGAGTCGGGGGTCAACGAAGCCACGTCGGACTTCTTCGCCGAGATGGTGAAGACCTACCTGGCCCGGCCTGCCGGCGCGCCGGCAGGGGCCATCCCCGACACGGGCGCGGACTGGCAGATCGGGGCGGGCATCAACCACGGCACGCCCCTGCGGCGCATGGACAAGCCCAGCCTGGACCAGCGCAGCCGGGACGGCTGGCACGACGGCATCGCGTACATGGACGGCCACTACTCCTCGGGCCCCATCAACCGCGCCCTCTCCTTCCTGTCCCAGGGCAGCTCCAGCCACGCGGGCGACACGGCCTACAGCCCCTATCTGCCCGGCCGCATGGCCGGCCTCGGCAACGCCAGCACCCCCCACCCCTGGTACAC
>CAYSXG010000152.1:0-7128 GCA_964434895.1 uncultured Solibacteraceae bacterium
GCCGGCTCAGGCCTCGGCGGCGTGGAGGCGGCTCTTCTTGGCGCCGTAGAGGAAGTAGATCACCAGGCCCGCCAGCAGCCAGTAGACGAAGCGCTTCCAGGTGAATAGGGGCAGGCCCTTGGCCATCCAGATGCAGCCGATGATGCCCAGGGGGGCCAGGAGCCAGACCATGGGCATGACGAACTTGCGGGGGGCCTCCGGGCGCCTCACGCGAAGGATCAGCACGGCGGCACAGACCAGCACGAATGCGAAGAGGGTGCCGATGTTGGTGAGCTCCACCACCTCGTCGATGTTCAACAAAGCGGCGGGGATGGCCACGATGAAGCCCGTGAGGACGGTGGCGTTGGAGGGGGTTTTGTAGCGGTCGTGCACCTTGCTGAACCAGGGGCCCAGAAGGCCGTCGCGGCTCATGGACATGAAGATGCGGGGCTGGCCCACCTGGTAGACCAGCAGGGCCGCGGTGGTGGCGATGACCGCGCCGAAGCTGATGACGGCGGCGGTCACGGTCATGTTGTGCTGGGTGAAGATGAAGGAAAGGGGGTCGGCGATGCCGCCGAGCTTGGAGTAGTGCACCATGCCCGTGGTGACCAGGGCCACCAGGGCATAGATCACGGTGCAGATCACCAGGGACCACAGGATGCCCTTGGGCAGGTCCTTGCCGGGATCACGGCATTCCTCGGCCGTGGTGCTCACGGCGTCGAAGCCGATGAAGGCGAAGAAGATGATGGCCGCCCCGGCCTGGATGCCCTTGAAGCCGTGGGGCACGAAGGGATGCCAGTTATCGGCGGAGATGAACTTGGCCCCGATGCCCACCACCGCCAGCAGGATCAGGACCTTCACGACCACCATGATGCTGTTGGCCCGGGCGCTCTCCTTGATGCCGATGTAGCAGAGCCAGGTGATGAGGATGGTGATGATGACGGCCAGGAGGTTGATGGTGACGGGGAAGCCCGCGAGGGTGGGGGCGGCCTTCACCACGTCCCAGTTGGCGAAGATGGCGCTGCCGTTCAGGAGCCCCCGCTTGGCCTGGGCCAGGACCTCCAGCTTGGCCGAAAAGGTCATGGGGCTCACGCCTTCCGCCAGCTTCAGGGCGCTGCGGGGATCCATGCCCAGCCAGCCCGGAATGTTCACGTGGAAGACGGTGGAGAGGAAGCTGCGGGCGTAGTCGCCCCAGGAGATGGCCACGGCCACGTTGGACACGGCGTACTCCAGCAGCAGGTCCCATCCGATGATCCAGGCCATGAGCTCGCCTAGGGTGGCGTAGGCGTAGGTGTAGGCGCTGCCCGAGACGGGGATCATGGAGGCCAGCTCGGCGTAGGCCAGGGCCGTGAAGCCGCACACCACGGCCACCAGCAGGATGGACAGCACCAGGGAGGGGCCCGCGGGGAAGCGGCCGTCGGCCATATTCCCCGCCGCGGCCGTGCCGATGGCGCTGAAGATGCCCGCTCCGATGAAGGCACCGATGCCGAACATGGTCAGGTCGAAGGCGCCGAGGTTCTTGCTGAGCTGGTGCTCGGGCTCCTCGGCGCTGGCCTTGAGCTGCTCGAGGGACTTGGTGCGGAAAAGGCGTTTCAGCATGCGGGGATCCAGGATTAATGGCCTTAAGCGGAGTTGGGAAGGAAAGATCAAGGTTACCAGGGGAGGAAGGATTCGCCGGAGCGGGGATTTTGCCTCCCCCTGCACGTTTTAAAACCTTCCGAGAGCCCTTAACCTGTCTTACTCGTCCCATGGACCTCTGGAAGGACCGCCGCCTCCGCCTCTCCCTCACCCGCCTGGGGGGGCAGTACGTCATCGCCCTGCTGATGGTGGGGGTCTTCGCCGTCAACACCGGCAACAACCTGCTCTACCTGATCTTCGCCCTCATGCTGGGGCTCTTCCTGGTCTCGGGATGGGTGAGCCGGCGGGCCCTGCAAGGGATCCGCCCCCTCAGCTTGGACGAGGGCAACCTCTTCGCCCGGGTGCGGGGAGGGATCCGCATCCGCCTGGAGGATCGGGCCCCGCGCCGGGTTCGGGCCCTGGAGATCCACCTGGACACGGAGGGGGCCCAGACCCTCCCGGGCTTCTACGCCGGGGGCCAGCGGGAGGAAGAGCCCCTGGTGGTGGTGCATACCAAGGCGGAGCACCGGGGCTGGACCCGCTTCCGGAGCCTGGAGCTGAGGACCCGCTACCCCTTCGGCTTCCTCCAAAAGGCCTGGGGTGTCCCCCTGGCCCTGCCGGTGCTGGTCCTCCCCCATCCCCGGAAAATCCAGGACCTGCCCTCCGGGGCGGAGGGGCCTCCCCGAAGGGTGCTGGCCCGACCCGGCTCCTCCAGCCCCGAGGGGGCCCGCCCCCACCGCCCCGGGGACGCCCCGGCCCGGATGCACTGGAAGCGCACCGCCCAGCGGGACCAGCTCTGGGTCCGGACCTTCGAGGCAGAGGAGCCCCAGGGCCTCCACCTCCGCCTGGACCAGCAGGCCTTCCCCCCCGGGCGCGGCTTCGAGCGGGAGTTGGAGCGGCTCAGCGGACTGGTCCTCCAGGCCCGACTCCAAAAGCTGGAGGTGCACCTGGAAGTGCTGGGATCGGAGGGGAGGCGGGAGAGCTCGGGCTACGCCCCCTGCTGGCGAGCCCTGGCCCAGGCGGAGGCGGAGGGAGTCTCCGCAGCCCCGCCGTCGGAGGACGTGACGGACCACGGCGCCATTCCCACCACGGAATTTCTCATCTAATCTGCCAGGACCATGCCCTATCAAAGCCCCGACGATTCCGACTGGGACCCCCTCCTGGAGGCCGCCTGGGCCGCCCGCGACCGAGCCCACGCCCCCTATTCCGGCTTCCGCGTGGGGGCCGGCCTCCGCACCCGCGCCGGCCTGGTGGTGGGCGGCTGCAACGTGGAGAACGCCAGCTACCCCATGTGCACCTGCGCGGAGCGCACCGCGGTCTGCGCCGCCGTGGCCCAGGGCCTGCGGGAAGGGGAGCTGGAGGCCATCGCCATCGTCACCGAGGCCGATTCCCTCACCCCGCCCTGCGGGGCCTGCCGCCAGCTCCTGGCGGAGTTCGCCGAGGCCCTTCCGGTCCTGCTCGCGAACCGCCGGGCGCGGGCCCTGCACCGCCTGGAGGACCTCCTCCCGCACAGCTTCACGGGGCGGAATTTCCGGCCGATCAAGTAGCCAGGAAGGCCCGGGCCTCCTACACTGACCAGACTCAATCATTCCGTTGCACCGTAGTCCGAGGCATTGAATGGCCATCGATCGCGTCAAAATCAAAAAGGAAGCCGAGAAGTACGTCCAATCCGGCAAGATCGACCGCGCCATCGAGGAATACCGCAAGCTCCTGGAGGACAACCCCAAGGACCTCCAGCTGATGAACACCATCGGGGACCTCTGCGTCCAGGCCGGTCGGCTCCCGGACGCCCTGGACCTCTTCAAGCGGTTGGCCATGTCCTACGAGCGGGACGGCTACGCCCCCAAGGCCACCGCCATCCTCAAGAAGGCCGTGCGCCACGCCCCGGAGGACATGGACCTGGCCCAGCGCCTGGCGGAGCTCTACCGCCAGACCAACATGGTCAAGGACGCAGTGGCGGTGCACCTCCAGGTGGCCGAGCACTTCACCAAGAAGGGCCTCATCAAGCGCGCCCTCGAGGAATTCACCAAGGTCGTGGAGCTGGACCCTAAGAAGCTCAAGGTGAAGGTCCGCCTGGCGGACCTCTACAACAAGGAGGGCAGGAGGGAGCGCGCGGCGGTCATCTACCTGGAGGTCGCCGAGGCCCTGGCCATCGAGCAGATGCACGGGGAGGCCGCCCAGATCGTGGAGCGGGCCAAGGCCATGGTGGCCACCCCCCAGGTCTTCCTCACCCAAAGCCGCCTGGCCGTGATCCAGAAGGACCTGCAGGGGGCCGCCCAGCACCTGCGGGAGGGACTCCAGTCCAACCCCCGGAGCACGGAGCTGCTGGAGGCCCTGGCGGAGATCGAGATCCAGACCAAGAACCCGGACCGGGCCCTGGAGGCCCTGGTGCAGATGGTCCAGCTCCCGGAGAAGAGCCTGGGGCTCTGCGAAAGGGCCCTGCGGGACATGCAGCGGGCCGGCCGCACCGACGAGGGGCTGCGCATCTTCAAGCCCATCGGCCGGGACTTCGCCCGCCGGGGCATGGGGGACTCCGTGGCTCGGACCCTCCGGAACTCCCTCCAGGGCAACCTCACGGTGGAGGCCTGGCTGCAGCTGGTGGAGATCGCCCACCAGACCGGCAACAAGCACGACCAGGGCCACGCCCTCCAGCAGGCCTACACCCTGGCCATGCAGGAGCGGGATCAGACCCTCGCCGCGGAGATCGAGCGGCAGATGCAGGCCCTGGGCCTCTCCCCCTCGGTCCCTTCGCCCTCCGCCCCCGCCGCGCCCCCCGCCCCCCCGACCCTCTCCCTGGAGTACACCAGCCCCGGCACCGAGCTCACGGAGCTGGACCCCGTGCGGCGGATGCAGATCCAGCAGCTGGAGCGGGAGGCGGAGAACCATCTGCGGACCCGCAGCATGGACCGGGCCGTGGAGGCCCTCAAGCGGGTCCTGGAGCTGGATCCCGCGAACATGGGCACCATCGAGCGGATCGCCGAGATCCATCGGCAGAGCGGCGTCCTGAGCAAGGTGCAGATGCACTACGTGAACACCGCCCAGCACCTGGCCGGGCTGGGGAAGAAGATGCTGGCGGTGCAGCTGCTGGACAAGGCCGAGGCCATGTTCCCCGGAAGCACCCGCCTCCACCGTCGCACCCTGGGACTCACGGCCGAGGACTTGGCCAAGGAGACCACCCCCCTCAAGGGCGTGGCGGCCGCCGCGACCCCGGAGGAGCCCTCAGGCTTCGCCCCCATCGCCCTGCCCCCGCCTCCGGAGCCCGAGGACGCGACGCCCCCCCTCGCCTTCGACGCCATCATTCCCCTGGACCTGCCGGACTTCAGCGCGCCGCCCGTTCCGCTGCCCCCGGTCCTGGCTCCTCCGGCCCCGGATCCCTTCCTTTCCCTGCCCCCCCTCGAGTTGGAAGTGCCGGGCTATACGCCTCCACCTCCGCCCCTGCCTCCTCCTCCGCCGGCCCCGGAAACCCGCGAAATGGAGTTCGGCCTGGAGGATCTGGGCGCCCTGGAACCCCCGCCGGTCCTGGAATGGGAGGTGGGGCCCTCGGACAAGACCGCCTCCATCCCCGTCCCGCCCCTTCCCGTCGAAGAGCTGGCCCCCTTGGAGCCTCCGCCGGCCCTGGCCGCGGGCCCCGTGGTGGACGAGGACCTGGCCGCCCTCCTTTCGGATATCGATTTCCAGCTGGACTACGGCAGCCCCGAAGAGGCCAAGGTCGAACTGGACAACGCCCTCCGCCAGTACCCGGACCATCCCGAGCTGCTCCAGCGGATGCAGATGGCCGAAGATGCCCTGCGCAAGCTGGGCCACGAGCAGAAGGCCTCCGGCCAGCCGGAGTCCGACCACAGCTTCTTCGATCTCACCGACGTGCTGGGGGACGCCTTCCTGGACGCCGGCGAGGGGGAGGAGATGCACGACGCCACCAACGTGGTGGAGAAGGTGCAGAGCGTGGACGAGCTCTTCGCCGCCTTCCGGGAGGGGGTGGAGAACCAGGTCCGGGGCGACGACTACGACACCCACTACAACCTGGGCATCGCCTACAAGGAGATGATGCTCATGGAGCCGGCCATGGAGGAGTTCAAGAAGGCCATGGACGACCCTGAGCGCACCCTGGAGTGCTGCTCCATGCTGAGCATCTGCGAAATGGAGCAGGGCAACCTGGAGGCGGCCGTGGACTGGCTGCGCCAGGGCATCGACGCGCCGGGTTTCCCCCCCGAGGACAGCATCGGGCTGCGCTACGACCTGGGAGAGCTCTTCGCCCAGCTGGGCCGCCCGGAGGAGGCCCGGGTGGAATTCCAGGCGGTCTACGAGATCGACTCCGAATACCGGGAAGTGGCCGCCAAGCTGGGCTGAAGGGCCGAGGTCCGGATTCCGCGACTACCCCAGGATCGTCCGGGCCCCGGACGGGCCCCAGGGCTGGAGGGCCTGGAGGGCCGGCTGGACCGGTCGGCCGGAGCGCTGGAGCCTCAGCAGCTCCAGGGCCTCCCCGTCGCCGCAGGCCAGCCAGGCCCCGCTCCTGTCCCAGACCAGCGTGCCGGGAGAGGCCGGGGCCGGGGCCAGGCGTCCCACCTCCACCACCTTGAGCACCTCCCCCTCCAGGTCCAGCTCCGTGCCCGGCCAGGGGTGGAGGCCCCGCACCTGCCGGTGCAGCTCCCGGGCGGGGCGTCGGGGGTCCATGCGGGCCATCTCCTTGCGGAGCTTGGGGGCCAGGGTGACCTGGGCCTCGTCCTGGGGAAGGGCCTCCCCCCTGCCTTCCAGCAGGTCCGGAAGGTGGGCTCGCAACAGGTCGGCCGCCTCCCCCGCCAGGCCCATCAACAGGCCCTCGGTGGTGTCCCCGTCCAGGATGGGGCGGCGGCTCTGGGCCAGCACCGGCCCCGCGTCCAGGCCCGGGATGAGGCGCATGAGGCTGACGCCGGTCTCGGCGTCCCCCGCGAGGATCGCGTGGTTCACCGGGGCCGCCCCACGCCACCGGGGCAGGAGGGAAAAGTGCAGGTTCCAGACCCCGAGGGGGCAGGCCTCGAGCATCCAGGCGGGCAGGAGGTGGCCGTAGGCCACCACCACCCCCAAGTCGATGCCCAGGGATTCCCAAAGGGTCCGGATTTCCGGGGTCTTCCAGGAAGGGGGCTGGTGAACGGGGAGGCCCAGGGACTCCGCGAGGACCTTCACCGGCGGGGGACTCAGCACCCGCCCCCGTCCCGCGGGACGGTCGGGGTTGGCGAAGACCGAGGCCAGGGGATGGACCTCCGCCAGGGCCTGGAGGACGGGCACCGCCACCTCCGGCGTGCCGAGAAAGGCGATCCGGCGGGGGGTCCCGGCCATCAGACGGCTTTGTGGATCTTGTTGTACTTGCGCTGGATGACCTGCTTCTTCACGGGCCCGAAGTACTCCACGAAGAGGCGTGCCCGCAGGTGGTCGATCTCGTGGCAGAAGGCCCGGGCCAGGAGGTCCTCCCCCTCAAGCTCGTACCAGGAGCCGTCCGGGCGGCGGTTCTTCACGCCCACCCTCTTGGGCCGCTCCAGCACCTCGTGGATGCCCGGG
>CAYSXG010000153.1:0-7074 GCA_964434895.1 uncultured Solibacteraceae bacterium
CCGGCACCTGGGTATTCTGCGTCCCGGCCGACTGGATCAAGGTCGGGCACTCGGCTGGCTTCCTCGTCCTCGCCTGGCTGCTGACGGCGGTGCTGACGGTCTTCGCGGCCCTCAGCTACGGCGAGCTGGCGGGCATGTTCCCTCACGCCGGCGGCCAGTACACCTACCTGCGCGAGATCTACGGGCCCCTGGTGGGCTTCCTCTACGGCTGGACCTTCTTCGCGGTCATCGAATGCGGGACCATCGCCGCCGTGGCCGTGGGCTTCGGCAAGTACCTGGGCACCTTCGTGCCCTGGGTGAGCGAGTCGCGCTGGCTGCTGCCCGCCCTGCACGTGCCCCAGCTCCACGTCGCCGGCCCCACCGTCCTCGGCCCCTCTGACCTGGGCCTGACCTCGGCGGCGCTGTCGGGCTTCGCCATCGTGCTCTTCCTCAGCTTCGTGAACCGCTTCGGCGTCAAGCTGGGCGCGCGCATCCAGAACGTCTTCACCGTCGCCAAGATCGGCTCCCTGGCCGCCCTCATCCTGGCGGGCCTCTTCCTGAAGCCGGCCGCGGCCCCGGATCCCGCGCCCTACGCGCCCGCGGCCGCCGGGCTCACGTCCCTGCCCTTCCTCATCGCCCTGCTCATCACCCAGACCAACAGCCTCTTCTCGGCCGACGCCTGGAACAACATCACCTTCACCGCCGGCGAGGTGAAGGAACCCAAACGCGTCATCCCCATGTCCCTGCTCATCGGCACGAGCATGGTCTGCGGCCTCTACGTGCTGGCCAACGTCATCTACCTCAAGGTCCTCGGGCCCACGGCCATCGCCAGCGCCCCCAATGGCCGCGTGGGCAGCGCGGCGGTGCAGGCCCTGCTCGGCCCCGGCGGCGGGCGCCTCATGGCCGCGGCCATCCTCGTCTCCATGTTCGGCTGCGTGAACGGCCTCGTGCTGGCGGGCGCCCGGGTCTACCACACCATGGCCGGCGACGGCCTCTTTCTCGCCAAGGCCGGGGACCTCAACGAGCACGGCGTGCCAGGCTTCTCCCTGGCCATCCAGGCCATCTGGACCTGCCTGCTGACCATGTCCGGCTCTTACGGGCAGCTGCTGGATTTCGTGGTCTTCGCGGCGCTGCTCTTCTACGTGCTCACGGTGCTGGGCGTCTTCATCCTCCGCGTGAAGCGGCCCGACCTGGAGCGGCCCTACAAGGTCTTCGCCTATCCCGTCCTGCCCGCCCTATACCTGGTCGGTGCCCTGGCCATCATGGGCGCCCTACTCGTCCACAAGCCCTCCTTCACCTGGCCCGGCCTGGCCCTGGTGCTGCTGGGCCTGCCCATCTACGCCGCCATGAAGCGGAACGCGAAGGAGCTCTCATGACCCACGTCGTCGTCCTCGGAGCGGGCCGCGTCGGCGGCGCCATGGCGCGGGACCTCGCGCCGGACTTCAAGGTCACCGTCGCCGACAAGTTCGTGGGCGCCCTGGAGCGCATGAAGGCCTTCGGCCTCGACACGCGCCTGGCGGACCTGGGCAGCGCCGAGGGCGTGAAGGCGGCCGTGGCGGACGCCGACATCGTCGTGGGCGCGGTGCCCGGCTTCATGGGCTTCGCCACCGCCCAGGCCGTGCTGGAGGCCCGGAAGACGCTGGTGGACATCAGCTTCTTCGACGAGGACTGTTTCCTGCTGGACGAGCTGGCGAAGGCCAACAACCTCACGGCCATCGTGGACTGCGGCGTGGCGCCGGGCTGCGGCAACATCATCCTGGGCGACACCGCCAGGAACCTCGACCAGGTCACGCGCTTCGAGTGCCTGGTGGGGGGCCTGCCCGTGGTGCGCCGCTGGCCCTTCGAATACAAGGCCGGCTTCTCCCCCATCGACGTCATCGAGGAGTACACCCGCCCCGCCCGCTACGTGAAGGAGGGGAAGATGGTCACCTTCCCGGCCCTCTCGGAGCCCGAGCTCCTGGACTTCGAGGGCGTGGGCACCCTGGAATCCTTCAACACCGACGGCCTGCGCAGCGTCATCAAGACCTACCCCGGCGTCCCGGACATGAAGGAGAAGACCCTGCGCTACCCCGGCCACATCGAGCTCATGCGCGTCTTCCGGGAGGCGGGCCTCTTTTCCAAGGAGGCCGTCCAGGTCAACGGCCAGTCCGTGGTGCCCCTGGACCTCACCAGCGCCCTGCTCTTCCCCAAGTGGACCTTCGGGGAGGACGAAGCGGACCTGACGATCATGCGCATCACCGTGGAAGGCAAGAAGGACGGCAAGGCCGTGAAGCGCGTGGTGGACATGCTGGACTACTACGACCCCGCCACCAAGACCACCAGCATGGCCCGCACCACGGGCTACACCTGCACCGCCGCCGTGCGCCTGGTGGCCGAGGGCCGTTTCACCCGCGCGGGCGTCTGCCCCCCGGAGTACATCGGCCAGGTGGAGGGCTGCTGGGACTTCATCCGCACCAAGCTCGCCGAGCGCAACGTGGTCTACCGGGAGCGATGAAGCGCCTTCAGGCCGGATTCCAAGGCCTGCATCAGCGCCGCCTCCGCCTCCTGCATCAAGCGCCGCTCCACCCCCTCGAGGCCCTCCGCCCCGCCGCGGAGGGCCTGGGCACCCGCATCGAATGAGTGGAACCCTCTGGAAGCTGCTGCCGGCGCACTCCCCCCGGCCGACGCGTGCGTTGGCCAGGGTCTAGGGCCATGGGGGCACGGCCCTCCAGGCATCGCAGGCTTCGCTTGCTCCTGTTCGCTTACCCTCGCGGAGCCGGGTCAGGTCCCCCGGCGATCTACCAGTACCGCTCGATGTGGATCTGTCCCGGAGACTGTTTCTTGTGCTCTCGGAAACCCTCTCCCTCCAGCAGGCCGATCATGGCCTCCACCATCTTCGGGTTGCCGCACAGGAAGAAGTGCGTGTGGGAGGGGTCGGGGGCGAAGCCCCAAGCCCCCTCCAGGGGACGCTCCGCCCAGAAGGACTGGAGCCGGCCTCGGGCGCCCTTCCAGGGGACGAGCTCCCCGTCGGGCCGCGTGAGGACGGGAATGTACCGGAAATTCGACGCCAGGCGCTGCATCTGGAACAGCTCGTCCCGGTAGCCCAGGTCCCAGGAGTTCCGCGCCCCGTGGATCACGGCAAAGCGCCGCTCGCCGCTCCCTTCCAGGTGCGTGCGGAGCATCGACATGTACGGCGCGAGCCCCGTGCCGGTGGCGACGAAGACCACGTGGCAGTCCTCGGGCACCTCGTCGAGGGTGAAGAGCCCCGTGAACTTGGGCCCCAGCCACAGCCTGTCCCCCGCCTTCAGGGCGAAGAGGCGGGGCGTGAGGGCGCCGCTCCTCACCTCCACCAGGTAGAACTCCAGGTACTGGCGTTCCAGGGAGGAGGAGGCGATGGAGTAGGCCCTTCGCAGGAAGGCGTCCGCGGGCGGGGCCGGATCCTCCGGCAAGGCGCCGGGTTCCCGCGGGGCCGAGGCGGGCAGGCCCAGCACCGCGAACTGCCCGGGGCTAAAGGGGGGCAGTTCCCACCCGAGCGGGGCCACGCGCAGGATCATCAGGCCCGGCGCGAAATCCACACGCTGGGTCACGAGGGCATTGGGTTCGGGCATGGTTCACAACTCCCTGTGTTCTACCGCCAACCGCGGAGCGAGCCCCTCCAAGCGCCGGGCCAAGGATTCCACCAGGGCCACGCTGCGGTGCTGGCCCCCGGTGCAGCCCACCGCGACGGTGTGGTAGGCCCGGCCCTCGGCCTGGACCTGGGGCAGGGACCAGCGCAGCCAGTCCTCGGCCCGGTCCAGGAACTCGTGGAAGGCCTCGGACTTCCCCAGGAAGTCCAGCACCGGGGCGTCCCTGCCCGTGAGGGGGCGCAGCTCTTGGATGTAGTGGGGGTTGGGGAGGAAGCGCGCGTCCAGCACCACGTCGGCCTCGGTGGGGAGGCCGCGCTTGAAGCCGAAGCTGAGGAGGCGCAGGGTCGTGCCCTGTTGGCCCAGGGCCGGCACGAGCTCGGCCACCCGATGCCGCAGCTGCGAAAGGGTGAGCTCTGAGGAATCCAGGATGGCCGTGGCCTGGGCCCGCACCGGGGCCATGAGCTCCCGCTCCCGCTGGATGGCCTCGGGGACCCCGCGCTCCTGCGCCAGAGGATGGGGCCGGCGGGTCTCGGAAAAGCGCCGGACGAGGACGGCGTCCGAGGCCTCGAGGAAGATGACGTGGAGGGCCACGCCCTTCTCCCTCACTTCGGCCACGAGGGACTCGAAGGCTTCGGCGAAGGCCTCCTGGCGGCTGTCCATCCCCACCACCAGGCGGCGGCCGGGATTCACGCGCGACTCCACGTCCAGCAGGGGCCTCATGGCCCAGGCCGGGACGTTGTCCAGGGCCGTGCAGCCCATGTCCTCCAAGGCCCCCAGCACCGAGTGCTTCCCGGCCCCGGAAAGTCCTGTCACCACGATGAGCTCCACCTGCGCACCCGCCCGGAATCGTGCGTCCAGTATGGACCACTTCCCGCGGGAGGCGGCCCGATCAGAGCTGGTGCAGGTAGGCGTGGACCTCCTCGGCCACGCGATCCATGCCCTGGAAGAAGCGCAAGCGGGGGAGGAGGGTGCCGTCCCGCTTCACGATCTGGAGATCCCACAGCCCCAGGATCCGCGCCCCCAGACTGGCCTCCAGGCGCAGTTCCGCGATCTCCGAGGGGTGCAGCTCCACGGAGCCCAGCCGCGTCCCCCGCAGGCCCTTGAGGCAGAAGCTGAGGCCCCGCTGCGGGCTGATGCGCACCCAGGAGCCCGCCACGTAGCGCAGGGCCCACAGGAAGAAGGGCGCGAAGGCCGCCCACAGGAAGAGGGCCCAGCGACCGGCCGCGGGCCAGGCCAGGAAGGTGCAGAGGGAGGCTAGCAGCGCCAGCCCCCACAGCAGGCGCCGGGAGGGCTGGAGGTGCCGCTCGGGCAGGATCAGGCGCACGGGGCTCGGGGTCCGGCGGGCCTCAGCCACGCCATCCGGAGGGCTCGTTCTCCTCGTCGTCCACGCCGCCGGCGCTGAAGCGCAGCACCCGCTGCACGGTCCCGCTGGGGTCGTCCACGTTCACGAGGGTGCCCTGCTCGTCGGGGCCCAGCTCCATGACGGCGCCCGGCTCCCGGAAGAAGTCCTCGTCGTTCATGACGAAGGTGGGCTGGGGCTCCACGCGGTAGAGGTAGCTGACGATCTCGTCCTCGTAGCCGAAGCGCATCTGCTCGAAGTACTCGTAGCTCTCGCGCTTGTACTCCACCAGTGGGTCCTTCTGGCCGTAGCCGCGGAAGCCGATGGCCTCCTTGAGGTGGTCCATGACCAGGAGGTGCCGCTTCCAGGCGGAGTCGATGATCTGCAGGATGGCCACGCGCTCGTGCCAGCGCAGGATGTCCTCGCTGCCCAGGCGCTGCTCCTTCTCCTCGTAGGAGGCCAGCACCAGGCGGGCCAGGGCCTCCGCGGCCGCCACCTGGGCCATGCCGCCGATGGCGTCGATCTCCGGAACGCTGGTGGCGAAGAGCTGCTCCACTCGCTCCTTGAAGCCGGCGAGGTCGCGCTCCCCCTTGTCCTGCAGGTAGTCGTTGGCCAGGCCCTCGGCGATCTCCCCCGCGATCCGCAGCACGTACTCCTTGGTGTTGCCCTTCAGGATCTCCGTGCGCAGGTTGTAGAAGAAGATGCGCTGCTTGTTCATCACGTCGTCGTATTCGAGCAGGTGCTTGCGGATCTCGAAGTTGTGCGTCTCGACCCGCTTCTGGCTGCGCTCGATGGCCCGCGTGACCATGCCCGCCTCGATGGGCTCCTCGTCGTTCATGCCCATGGCGCTCATGAGGCCCTTGATGCGGTCCCCGCCGAAGATGCGCATGAGGTCGTCCTCGAGGCTCAGGTAGAAGCGGCTGGAGCCGGGGTCCCCCTGGCGGCCCGCGCGGCCGCGCAGCTGGTTGTCGATGCGGCGGCTCTCGTGGCGCTCCGTGGCCAGGATGTGCAGGCCGCCCGCGGCGCGCACCTCCTCGCGCTCGGCGGCTACCTGGGCCTCGATCTCGGCCACCAGGGCCGTGAACTCCGGCGTCTCCAGCCCCTCCTCGGTGTAGACCGCGATCTCTCGCTTCTTCGCCTCGATCTTGGCCAGGCCCTCGGCGTTGCCCCCCAGCAGGATGTCCGTGCCGCGCCCGGCCATGTTGGTGGCGATGGTGACCGCCCCCTTGCGGCCCGCCTGGGCGATGATCTCCGCCTCCTTCTCGTGGTGCTTGGCGTTCAGCACCACGTGGCGCAAGCCGACCTTCTTCAGCTCCTCCGCCAGGGTCTCGCTGCTCTCGATGCTCACGGTGCCCACGAGCACCGGCTGGCCCTTGGCATGGAGGGCCTTGATCTCCTCCACGATGGCCTTCTTCTTGCCCTTCGCGGTGGCATAGACGATGTCCGCGTAGTCCTTGCGGATCATGGGCATGTTGGTGGGGATGATGACCACGTCCAGCTTGTAAGTGCTATGCAGTTCCTGGGCCTCGGTCTCGGCGGTGCCGGTCATGCCCGCCAGCTTGGCGTACATGCGGAAGTAGTTCTGGAAGGTGACCGTGGCGAGGGTCTGGTTCTCGGCGTTGACCTCCACGCCCTCCTTGGCCTCGATGGCCTGGTGCAGGCCGTTGGACCAGCGGCGGCCGGGCATCTTGCGGCCCGTGAACTCGTCCACGATGACCACTTCCATGCCGCGGCCGTCCTCCTTGGGCTGCACCATGTAGTCCACGTCCAGCTTGTAGAGGTTGTGGGCCAGGAGGGCCTGCTGGAGTCCGTGGAGGGTCTCGATCTGGGCCGGGTCGTAGAGGTTGCCGACGCCCAGCAGCTCCTCGGCGTGGCGGATGCCGTCGTCCGTGAGCATGACCTGGCGGTCCTTCTCGTCCACCTTGTAGTCCGTCTCCAGCTTCAGCTTGGGGATGACGGCGTCGATGCGGAAGTACTTGGAGGTGTCCTCCTCGCTGCTGCCGGCGATGATGAGGGGAGTGCGGGCCTCGTCGATGAGGATGGAGTCCACCTCGTCCACGATGGCGAAGATGAAGCCCCGCTGGGTGAAGTCCGCGAGGTCCCACTTCATGTTGTCGCGCAGGTAGTCGAAGCCCAGCTCGTTGTTGGTGG
>CAYSXG010000154.1:0-7054 GCA_964434895.1 uncultured Solibacteraceae bacterium
AGCAGGTCCTGGGGCAGCCGGAGGCCGAACAGCTCGTTGCCCAGGCGCAGGGCCGCGGCGGCATCGCTGCTCCCCCCTCCCAGGCCCGCCCCGTGCGGGATCCGCTTCTCCAGCCTCAGGCGGGCCGGAAGGGGGCGCCCGGCCTCCCGCTCCAGCAGCCGCCAGGCCCTCAGCACGAGGTTCGATTCGTCCGCCTCCAGGCCCGGGGCTCGGGGGCCCAGGATTTCGAGGGAAAGCTCCTCCGCAACCTCCCCCTCCAGGGTGTCCGTGAGGCCCTCCACGCCTTCCAGGACGGTGGTCACGATTTCCACCTCGTGGAAGCCGTCGGCCCTCTTGCCGAGGACCGCCAGGGTGCGGTTGAGTTTGGCGGGGGCGGGGACGCGCAGGGTCACGGGGGCTCCTCCCCGTAGCCTACCCCGGGCCCTTCGGCCCGCGTAAGGCAGGCCCCTAGATGGATCGATCGACGCCGAAGTCGAAGAGCAGGCCGGCGGGGCCGCCGTGGAAGGAGGCGGAGAAGAACCCGTACTCCCCCGGCTCCAGGGGGGCCGTGGGGGTGATCCTCCATCGGCCCGGCCCTTCGGGGCGGACCTCCACGAGCACCACCTCCCCCGCCTCGGGGGCGGGGACCTTCGCTCGTCCCATCCGCACCGATCGGCTCCGGCCCCAGGGATTCACCTGACACTTCACGAGGAAGAGCCGCTGCTTAGGCGTTCCTTCCATGGCGACGCGGAAGGTGGGGCGGGCCTCGTGGACGCGGAGATCCGCCTTCTCCCCCGGGAAGTCGGACCAGGCGAGGGCCGCGAGGGTCCCGGCACGGCCCGGGGTGCCTGGCAGGGGCTCCAGCTGCCGGGCCACCTCCCCGTCCAGTACCGCCACGCTGGCCTCCGGTGCCCCCGCGGAGAGGGGGGCCAGCAGGAAGGCCAGGGTCGGGGCCAGGGCAAAAAACCTCATGCCATCTCCCAAAGGGAATTCCCCAAGTTTCCTCTCCGGGACGGAGGTGGAGAAGAGCCACTTCGCAGATCCCCATGGGTCCACCCTCGCTTCCGGGTTCCGAGGCCCCAATCCTGGGTCAGAATCGTTCTGAGGCCCCATGAGCGTCCCCTTCTACAACCTCCTCTTCAACCTCCACCTGGACCCCCATAGTCCCGAACCCATCTACCTCCAGGTGGCCGGGCGCGTGGCGGAGGTCATCCGCTCCGGGAAGCTCCAGCCTCGGGCCCCGATGCCCGGCACCCGCACCCTGGCCAAGGCCCTGGGCATCAGCCGGAACGCGGCCATCGCGGCCTACGGCGAATTGCACGCCCAGGGCTGGATCCAAACCGAGGTAGGCTTCGGCACCACCGTGGCCGCGGAGCTGCCCGACTTCGCGCCGCCCTTCGGCCGGACCCTGCCCTCCCCCCTTCTGCGCTGCGGCTTCGACGTCCCGCCGGCGGGGGAGGGGGCCGGGGCGGCCCCGGAGCTCCGCCTGGATCTGCGGGAGCCGGGTCCGGATTCGCGTCTGGTACCCGAAGAGGAGGTGGCCCGGGCCTTCCGCCGCCCCGTGGCTCGGGCCTTCGGGCGCTCCGTCCCCGCGCCGGACCCCCTCGGCCTTCGGGAGGTCCGGGAATGCTTGTGCGGTCTCCTGTCCGAGCGGAGGGCCCTCTCCGTGGACCCCGAGGCCCTGCTGCTGGTGGGGGGGACCCGGGAGGCCCTGGGGCTCGTGGCGCGCAACCTGCTGCCCCCGGGCTGCCGAGTGGCGGTGGAGGAGCCCGGAAACCCCAGGGCCTGGGAGATCTTCTCCCGGGCCGGCCTGGAGGTGGTGCCCGTGCCGGTGGACGCCGAGGGCCTGAGGCCCGAAGCCCTGGAGGACGTCTGCATTCACGCCCGTCCTCGGGCCCTCTACCTGACGCCCAACTGCCAGTGGCCCACCGGGGCCGTCCTGGGCGCCGAGCGCCGGGCGGCGGTCCTGGAGCTGGCCGGGCGCTACCGCATGGCCGTGCTGGAGGACGACCACGCCGCCGAGCTCTACTACGAGGAGCGGGACTGGCGCCCCCTCATCGCCGAGGACCGGCGCGGCGTGGTGATCCACCTGGGCGGCTTCGAGCGCATCCTCGGACCGGCCTTCGGCCTCGGCTTCGTGGCGGGCCCCCGGGAGGCCGTGGCCCTGCTGGGACGGGCCCGGGCGGAGGAGGGGGCCGGGGACCTGGACCTGGTGGGCGGCGCCCTGAGGGACCTGGTCCTGGACGGGAGCCTGCTCCGCCACGTGCGCAAGGCCCGGACGGCCTACAAGGACCGGAGGGACCAGGCCCACGGTCCGCTGGCGGAGGTCTTCTCCGGCCTCCTCCAGACCCCGTTCCCCGTTTCGGGCCTGGCATCTGGGAATCTGGGGGGGGACCTGGACCTGGACCCCGGGCGCCGGGGGGGGAGGCAGTTCGGCATCGCCCTCCATCCCCCCCGGCACTGGGTCCGCGACCCCGGGAACGGGGGCGGGATCCTTTGGCCCTTCGGGTCCCTGGGCGAGAAGGAGGCGGGGGAGGCCCTGGCCATCCTGCGCCGGGTGCGGCCCAAGACCAGCCGGCTCGCCTGATCGGGAGGGCGGACCGCCCGTTCGGCCGAGAAAACCGCCCATTCGTCCGGGAGTCGGAGGCCGTCTCTGGCCCCGCCCAGGCTCCTAGAGGATTTTCGAGCCGGTCCGACCGCCTTTCACCCCGCGCGCCGTTCAAGGGAGAATCGATTCTCCCCGGATCCGCTCCTTCGCCTCACTCCTCCGCCCCAGGCCTTCCGCATGCGCCGATCGAGCCTAATGCTTGGTCTCCTCCCCCTCCTGCTCCCGGGCTGCGGTGGGGGAGGGGGCGCCGCGCCGGTTCCGTCCCCTTCGCCGGTCCCGCCTATCATTCTGCAACAGCCCCTGAGCCAGACCGTGGACGCGGGCCAGGTGGCCACCTTCAGCGTGGGCGCGGAGCGCGCCAGCGGCTATCAGTGGCAGGAGGACGGCGTGGATATCCCCGGAGCCACGGGCCCCAGCTACGCCACCCCCCCGGCCTCGCCGACCATGGACGGTCATCTCTTCCACGCCCGCATCAGCGGCCCCGGCGGGACCCTGCTCACCCAGGATGCGGCCCTGGGGGTGCGCTACCTGGCCCTGGTGGCCCAGCCCGCGGACGCTACCGGGCTGGAGGGCGCCACGGCGAACTTCTCGGTGCAATGGTCGGCCCGTCCGGGCGGGATCGGGGACGTCCAGGGCCAGTGGCAGCGCAGCCCGGACGGGACGGCGTGGACGGACCTGGAGGGTGCGACGGGGCCCATCCTCAGCGTCGGCCCCGTGCGCTTCGGGGCGGATCAGGGGGCCAGGTTCCGTGTCCGGCTCCAGCACCCGACGGGCACCTACACCTCCAATGCCGCGACCCTCTCGGTGGGGGCCGTGGAGCCCACGATCACCGCCCAGCCCCGGGATCTGGCCCTCCATGCGGGGCAAGTGGCCCGCTTCAGCGCCGCTTACGCAGGCACCCAGGGCCGCGTGGCCTGGCAGGTGCGCCGGTCCGGCGGCCCCTTCGAGGATCTGCCGGACAGCGCCGGTCCGAGCTATGCCTTCACGGCCCAGCTGGGGGATTCCGGCAACCAGTACCGCTTCGTGGTCATCAACCCGAAGGGCTCCGCCGCCTCCTCCCCCGCCACCCTGACCGTGGACCCGGCCCCGGTGGCGCCGACCTTCACGGTCCAACCCGTGGACCAAACGGTCCCCGAAGGCCAGTCCGCCACCTTCGCCGTGGCCGCCGTCGGCTTCCCGGTCCCCAGCCTTCAGTGGAGCGAGTCCACGGACGGGCTCGCCTGGGCGGACCTTTCCGGGGCCGTGGGCTCGACCCTGGTCTGGGCGAAGGCGCGCCTCGTGGAGGGCGGGACGAGGCTCCGTTGCACGGCCCGCAACAGCGAAGGCAGCGCCGAATCCGCCGTGGTCATCCTGCACGTCGCGTCGGCTCCGGCCCCCCCGGCCTTTACGGTGCAGCCCGCGGACCAGACCGTCACCGCGGGCGGGACGGCCACCTTCGCCTGCGCCGCCACCGGCAATCCGGCCCCCGCCCTCCAGTGGGAGCGTAGCGACGACCGCGGCGCCACCTGGTCCGCCCTCCCGGGCCGGAATGGCGGTTCCTTGGTGCTGACGGGCGTGCAGATCGGGGATGCCGGCGCCTATGTCCGCTGCCGGGCGGTCAATGCTTCGGGCACCGTCCTTTCCCGAACGGCGGCCCTGGCGGTCAGTCCCCAGCCCACCTTCCGCCTGGACGTGGTCATGGGGGCGGGGGTGAGCGGTTCCCCGGCCTCGGGGGGCTCCTACCCCCAGGGCGCCCAGGTGGCCTACAGCTTCGACCCGCAGACGGGCTTCCAGGACCTGGTGGTGACCCTGGACGGGGCCCCGGTCCCCCCCTCGGGCACCCTGAGCCTGGATCGGGACCATGTCCTTTCCGCCTCGGCGACGCCCCGGACCTTCACGGTGACCTTCCTGGCGGGGCCCGGCGGGCATCTGGGCGGGGCCGCGACGCAGACGGTGGTCTACGGGGGCAGCACCACGGCGGTGACGGCCACGGCGGAGGCGGGATCGACCTTCGTGAACTGGACGGGGCCGGGCCTCGCGCCGAGCACGGAGGATCCCCTGGTCCTCGCCCACGTGAGCCAGAACCTGGTGGTGACGGCGAATTTCGCCGTCCTGGCGCCGGCCACGGGCCTTTATGGGCCGGCCCTCCAGGCCGACGCCCTGGCCAACACCCGCATCGGCGGTCCCTACAACACGCGGTCGGCCTATCGTTTCCGCTGCGATCACGACGGCTCCCTCTCGGCCCTCCGCTTCTACCTGGTGAAGAACGGCAGCCGCGCGGGCTACAGCGGGGGCACCGGGGGCATCCTGCGGGTGGAGCTGCACGGGGACGACGGCAGCGCGGCCCACGGGCCCTCCCCCGCCGTCCTCGCCTCCCTCACCCTCGCGGACCCCCTGAATGCCGGGGACTTCCCCTTCCGCCTCTTCGCTTCGCCGGTCCTTCTCCAGAAAGGGCAGCTCTACCACCTGGTCTTCCTCAACGTGGATCCGGACCCGGTTACCAACTACGTCTCCATCAACAGCCTCTACCTCCAAACCCCCGTTTCGCCGATGCAGCCCCGCTTTTCGGACGCGGATTGGGCCCAGCTGCTGGCCTCCCCCTCCGACGGCTTCCAGTGGCATCCCCGCAGCACCACCAGCGGGTACACGCCCATCCTGGAGCTGGACTACGCGGACGGGTACAGCACGGGCATGGGCTACATGGAGGTCTGGGTCACGCCCACCACGGGCCCCGGGGGCCAGGCGCAGGGAGGCCCCAAGCCCATCTCCGGGGCCAGCGGGGTCCGGGAGGTCTTCACGGTTTCCGGGCCGGACCTGCGTTGCACTTCCCTGTCCATCCGTCTGGCCCGCGGCTCCGGAGGCGACCCCCTGGGCCTGCGCCTCGAGGACGGGAGCGGCCGGGCCCTGCTGGAAGGCAGTCTTCCGGCCTCCGCCTTTGGCGCTGCGGCAGTCCAGGCCACCTGGGCCTTTCCCAAGGAGGTCCGCCTCGCGAGCGGGGCCACCTACCGCCTGGTCCTCAGCGCCCCCGCGAGCTCCGTGTACACGGCCTTCCCCATCCGGAAGGGCAAGGAATCCTACCTGGGCTTCCAGGCCTCCACCTACTTCGCCGACGGCCACGCGGAGTGGAGCCCGGACGGAAGCGCGTGGAGCTCCTGGGACCAGTGGGGCAGCGCCGATACCACGGGGGACGGGGATCTTCAGTTCGCCTTCGCCGCGGACCCCGCCGGGCCCCCGCCCCCGCCTCTCCGGGCCCTGGTGGAGCTGCCCATGTCCCCGAGGGATCCCAAATCGGCGGTGCAGGCCCTCCCCGGCCTGGAGGCCACCCCCTTCGATGGCACCGTGGTGGCGCCGGTGGGGGATCTGCGGCTTGTCTTTCGCCGGGCCATGCCCCTGGACAGCTTCGAACAGGGCAAGCTGGCGGAGGCGCGGACCTGGCTGCCCCAGCTGCGCTCGGGGCGGATCCGGAACAACTTCCTCCTCGTGCGCGGCTCCGGGGACCCTGGATGGGACTGGTTCAGCGACGCCCAGTGGGTGGACGTCGAAACCAACCTCCGCACCTTGGCGGGCCTGGCCCAGCTGGGGGCCCTGCGGGGCATCGCCTTCGATCCCGAGGCCTACGGCTCCCGCCTGGCCCTCTTCAAGTACGGCGCCCAGCCCCAGGCCTCCGCCCGCAGTTTCGACGCCTACCGGGCCCAGGTGCGTCTGCGGGGGGCCCAATTCCTTCGCGCGCTCAGGGGCGTCAATCCCGCTTGCGAGGTCTGGTCCCTGGGCCTCCTGAGCTTCGTTCGGACGGCCCTGGACCAGACCCGGGGGGACGCTTCGGCCCTCCAGGCGCGCCTTCAGGGAGACCCCTACGGCCTTCTGCCCTCCTTCCTGGCGGGACTGCTGGACGCGGATTCCCGCGGCCTCACGGACGCCAACGAGACCACCTACGACGTGTGGGACCCGGCCCTTTTCAACGCGATCCACGCCACCATTCGGCAGGCGGGCCCATCGGCCCTTCCCCCGGAACGGCAGGCCTCCTCCTGGAGCGTGCGGATCGGGGACGCGGTCTTCCTGAACTGGTGCCTGGACCTGCAGAACGATCCCAACCTCCTGCCCCACTACACGGACACCGCCGCCCAGCGCCTCCAGCTCCTGGAGCACGCGGTCTACCACGCCCTCCGCTCCAGCGACGAACTGACCTTCGTGTACAGCGAGTCCCTGGACGTCAGCCGCACCCTCCCCGTGGACTGGGCCCTGGGCCAGGTCCCCCCGGGGGCCGCGGACGCCCTGGCGAGGGCCAAGGCCAAGCTCCTGGGCGGGCAGTCCCTCGGCTTCGACGTGGGCCCCTTCATGACCGTCGCCACCCAGCGCTGGTCGCATCGGTGATTGCGCTTCGAGGGGGTTCGTTGGGACCATCGGAGTCGGCCATGACCCCCGATCCCGACCCTCCCGAAGCGGCCCCCTCCGGGGCTCGTGTGGAGGTGGCCCGTGATCGTCACCTCG
>CAYSXG010000155.1:0-7036 GCA_964434895.1 uncultured Solibacteraceae bacterium
CCGACCACGACCAGCTCCTTGCCGCGGAAGAAGAACCCGTCGCAGGTGGCGCAGGCGCTGACGCCGCCGCCGCTGCGGGAGAGCTGCTCGTCCTTGCCGATGCCCATCCACTTGGCGGAGGCGCCGGTGGCGATGATGACGGCGTCGGCCGTGTACTCGCCCTTGTCGGTGGTGAGGGTGAAGGGGCGGTTCTGGAGGTCCACCTTTAGCACGGTCTCGCTCTTGATGGTGGTGCCGAAGCGCAGCACCTGCTCGCGCATCTCCTCCATGAGGGCCGGGCCCATGATCCCGTGGCGGAAGCCGGGGAAGTTCTCCACCTCGGTGGTGATGGTCAGCTGGCCGCCGGGCTGGGCCCCCTCGAAGACCAGGGGGGCGAGGTTGGCCCGGGAGGCGTAGAGGGCCGCGGTGTAGCCCGCGGGACCGGTGCCGATGATGACGACCTTGTGATGGCTCACGATCGCTCCTGCGCTGTCGATGTCAATGTCCATGGGTGCGGGCCCCGAACCTTCCATGCTAGTGCACCGGGTCCGAAAACCGGCCATCCAAATTGGCGCCGTGTTTGGAAACATAAAATGGCCCTTTGGCCGCAAATAGATGGCTCAACCTCCGGGTGGTCATTTTAGGGTTCGAGGCTTGGGAGCGGGGACCCTGCCTGGTTCAGATCATTTCACCGGCCGCGCGAGCAGATCCGCCTCCACCGCCTCCAGCACCCGCGCGGCCCGGGCGCGGACGCTCTCGCCCTCCCTGGGAAACACGGGCAGGTCCGGTGCGATGCCCGCCACCTCGTCGCTGCCGTCGGCTCGGAGGCGTACGCAGTTGGGCACCTGGATGCGAAGGTGGGAGTGGGGCAGCTCGACGGGGGCCGATTCGATCATGAAGCCCGCCCCCGCTCCGGCGGTGGGGCCGCCCACCACCTTGGCCACGCCGTTGTCCCGCAGGGTGGCCGCGAACATCTCCGCGGAGGAACCTGTCCGGCCATCCGCCAGCACGTAGACGGGACCGTCCCAGGCGCCGCGGAGGCCGTCCACCTGCGCCGCCCAGTAGAAGGCCGCGGCCCGTTTGCGGTCGGCGGCGGGCGTGGGAGGGGCGTAGGCCACGTGGCCGCTGGCGTACCCGCCCCCCACGAGGCGGCTGGCGCCGCTCGGATTCCAAGCGCGTCGCTCCTTCCAGACCCAGGCCAACTCGCAGCGCCGGGAGGCCACCTGGGATTTGCGAGCCTCGAAGGCCGTCAAGGCCGCCTGCAGGGAAAGGGCCGTTTCGATCCCGGGCCCCTCCTTCAGCGCAGCGCGCAGCCCCTCGATCTGCTCGTCGAAATACTGGGTGGCGGCCGGGGAGGCCGCAAGGAGCAGGCGGGCCGAATGGACCTCCCGGGGCGTCAGCAGGCGCGTCATCCAGTCTCCGGAATCGTTGCCGCCGCCGTTGCCGCCCACGTCCACGATCACCGCCGCGGCCCCCTCCGCCCGAAGGCGCTGGAGCCGCTCCGCGAAGGCCCGGAACCAGGTCTCGGAGATGGATTCACGCAGGACGACAGGATCCAGCGGGCGACCGGATTTGCGCTGGGCTTCCAGGGCCTGGATGGCAAGGACCGGAGGTCCGTCCTGCTCCCGGAAGCGCGGGATGCGGAGGATCCCGATCCGCGTGCCCTTCCCCGTCGTGAGGAGGGCCGAGCGGAAGGGCTGCGATACGCCGTCCGACTGAAGCACCGCGTCCTTCAGCCCCTCGAAGGGTAGCGAGAAGGCCACGCTCGTCGCGGGGGCGTAGCCCAGGGCGGCGACGGCGCTGGCCGCGTCCATCGCGTCGTAGGCCGCCGGCGGCGGCTTCAACGGCGTCCCTCGGGCGGGCTCGAGGTCGGCGACGACGCGGAGATGGCCGTCCGGGAATCCGGATACGAAGCCCACCAGAGCCGCCTTGGCATCCGCATCCCCCTCCGCCGTCTCCAGGGCCCGCCGAGTCCGGCGGACCAGGGCCGGCAGATCCACGCCGCCTTGGGGCGACGCGAACCAGGCGAGGTGGGAGTAGCCCTCCTCCAATCGCGCCTTCAGGACTTCGAAATCCTTCATCCAGGCTCGGCGATCGAAGGGGCCCGGCGCGGCCAGCAACGGGCAGGCCCAGAGCAGGATCGGCAGGACGGGGCGAAGGCGGGGCAGGGCCATGGCCGTTCCGGGCACGCGCTTAGAGGTCATGCGCTCCTCCAACACTCTTCCGGGAGACGACCTCCTTCGGGCCCCAGCTTCTCGGTGCGTCGGTGGATCAGGGTGCCGAGCTCGTGCTTCGAGCGCATGGGTCCCTCCCTTCGCACTCATCCAAACAGCGGTCTTGTTTGTTGTTAACGATTGGGGACGCCTTGGTTTCTGGCGTGCAGGATCGGACGGGTTGGGCCCCCCCGGACAGGGCTTGATTCATGACACAGGTGCCATGATCAGGCCAGTCCGCGCTCCCGGAGCAGGGCCTCGGCGGCGGCCACGTCCCCGGGCACGTCCACCCCCAGGCTGAGGTGGGGGGTGAGGGCCACGCCGATGGGGATGCCCCCCGCCAGGGCCCGGAGCTGCTCCAGCATCTCGAGCTGCTCGAGGGGGTGGGGGGGCAGGGCGCGGAAGCGGCCCAAGGTCTCGGGGCGGTAGGCGTAGAGGCCCAGGTGGCGGTGGAAGTTCCGGAGCTGCTCCGGGGCCAGCCAGGGCCGGAAGTCCGCCTCGAAGACCCGGGCGTTCCGGACGTAGGGGATGGGGCTGCGGCTGAAGTAGAGGGCCCGTTGGTGGTCGTCCATCACCAGCTTGACGGCGTTGGGGTTGAAGAGCTCCGCCGCGTCGGCGAAGGGGCAGGCGGCGGTGCCCATGGGCAGGTCCGGGCGGGCCGCCATCAGGGCTACCACCGCGGCCACGGTTTCCCGGTGCATGGCCGGCTCGTCGCCCTGGATGTTGAGGACGCAGTCGAAGCGCTCCCCCCGGGCCGAGAGGATCTCCAGGGCCGCCGCCGTGCGGTCCGTCCCGGAGGGCAGCTCCGGGTCCGTCATGAGGGCCTCGCCGCCGAAACCCTCCACGGCCGCGAAGATTCGCGCGTCGTCCGTGGCCACCACCACGCGGTCCACCCCGGGGGCCCCGGCGGCGGCCTCCCAGACCCAGCGGATCATGGGCTTGCCCGCGATGGGATGCAGGGGCTTACCCGGGAACCGCGTGGCGGCGAAGCGGGAGGGGAGGACGGCCAAGGTGCGCATAGGGAAAGCCTACCTGGGGCGCGACGGCTTCGTGGGGGTGATTCCCTTCTCGCCAGGTGCCGACTCCGCGGAGTCCACCGGACTCCGCTCCGTCACTTGGCGGTCGGGACGGCCAGGGTGCGCACCTTCCGGCCCTAGCACGGGGAAGGAGGGGCCGCCTGCCGGTTCTCAAGCGTGGGGGAGATCGGACGATCCAGCTTTCATGAGACCCGTTCATCTCCTCCTGATCGAGGACAATCCCGGGGACGCCCGGCTGATCCAGGAAGCCCTGGCTGCCGGGGCCTGGGTTCCCCTGGTCCAGGTGATCCCGGACGGCTCCGAGGCCCTGGCCTACCTCCAGCAGGTGGAGCCCTACCAGGCGGCCGTCCGGCCCGACCTCATCCTCCTGGACCTGAAGCTCCTGGGCACCAGCGGGATGGAGGTGCTGGCGGAGGTGAAGGCCCATCCCGACTGGAAGCACATCCCGGTGATCATCCTGACCTCCTCCTCCTCGGAGGTGGACATGCTGGGGAGCTACGAGCTGCACGCGAACTGCTACCTGGTGAAGCCCGAGGCGTGGGAGGGCTACCTCGGTCTGGCCCGGGCCCTCGAATCCTTCTGGATGGGCTTCGCGAAGCTGCCGGGGCTCTAGGGGCCCCTTCGGAGCTTGGCGCCCCGGGCCTTCGAAGGCACAATGAGGGGTTTTGCGGCAGGATGGACACTTCCAGGAGGCTCCTTTGGCTCGAACCCTCGCCCGGCCCGTCGGGATCACTTCCACCGGCCAGTGCTACCCGGATCGGGTGCTGACGAACGACGACCTCTCGACCTTCATGGAGACCAGCGACGAATGGATCCGACCCCGGACGGGCATCGGGGCCCGGCGCTGGGTGGAGAAGGGCACGGGGGCCTCGGACCTGGGGGCGCCGGCCCTGCGCATGGCCCTGGAGCGCCGGGGGATGGGGGCCGAGGAGCTGGACGCCATCCTGGTGGCCACGGTGACGCCGGACACCCTCTTCCCGGCCACCGCCTGCCGCATCCAGGAGCAGGTGGGCGCCACCCGGGCCTTCGGCTTCGATCTGAGCGCCGCCTGCTCCGGCTTCCTCTACGCCCTCACCGCCGGCGCGGGCCTCGTGGCCTCCGGCAGCTACGAACGGGTGGCGGTGGTGGGCGTGGACATCATGAGCTCCATCCTGAACCTGGAGGATCGCACCACCGCCGTGCTCTTCGGGGACGGGGCCGGGGCGGTGATCCTGGAGGCCGTGGAGGCCGGCCACGGGCTCCTGGACTTCGAGCACCGCATCGACGGGGCCGGGGGCTGCTTCCTCCACATGCCCGCGGGGGGCTCGGCCCGGCCCGCCAGCCACGCCACGGTGGAGGCCAAGGAGCACTTCGTGCACCAGGCGGGCTCCGACGTCTTCAAGAGCGCGGTGCGGGAAATGGCCGAGGTGAGTCGCCTGATGATGGACCGCAACGGCCTCACCACCGAGGACCTGGCCCTCTTCGTGCCGCACCAGGCCAACATCCGCATCATGGACGCCGCGGCCAAACGGCTGGAGCTGCCCCCGGAAAAGCTCTTCGTGAACATCGACCAGTTCGCCAACACCACCGCCGCCACCCTGCCCACGGCCCTCCACCAGGCCACCGAGCAGGGCCGCCTCCGGAAGGGCGACCACGTGATCCTCGCGGCCTTCGGGGCCGGCTTCACCTGGGGCGGGGCGCTGCTGCGCTGGGCGTATTGAGTCGTGGGTCCCGAGGCTTGAGGTCGGGCGTGGGGGGGATATGCGCGTCATCGCGGGAACCCTGAAGGGCCGCCGCCTCCTGTCCCCGCCGGAGGGGGACACCCGGGTGCGCCCCACCTCGGACCGGGCCCGGGAGGCCCTCTTCTCCATCTTGGAAAAGTGGCCGAAGGGGCCCTGCCTGGACCTCTTCGCGGGCACCGGGGCGGTGGGCCTGGAGGCCTTCTCCCGGGGCTGGGATCCGGTGGCCTGCGTGGAGAAGGAACCCGTGGCCCTGCGCTGCCTCGAGGCCAACCTCCGGGGGACCCCGGTGCGCCTGGTGAAGGGGGACGCCCTGCGCCTGAAGGCGGACGCCTTCAGGGACCAGGCCCTCGTCTTCGCGGACCCGCCCTACGCGGCGGCGGCCGAGGCCTTCCAGCGCCTGGCCCCCCGCCTTCGGGACTGGACGGCCCCCGAGGGCGTCCTGGTCTGGGAGACGGACGTGCGGACCGAGCTGGCCGCGGCGGCCGGCTGGTCCCTCGCGGACCGCCGGGACTACGGGGCGGCCCGTTTCCATTTCCTGCGACCGGGCTGATTACGAACGAGGGGGACCGCCCGGTCGCTCCGCTCCCTCTGCGTCCCCCTCGTGCTCCCCACGCGGTGACCCGGCAAAGCCCGGCCACCGCGTCTGATTTTCCAGCACCGGCCCGGGGCGGCCGATAGAATCCCTGCATGTTCCGGGTTTCCATCAAGACGAAGCTGAGCCTCGTCATCAGCTTGCTGGTGCTGAGTTTCATCGTCTTCAACGGGGTCTACTACCCCCGCCGGGTGGAGGAGCAGCTGCAGCGGCAGGCGGAGCAGAGCGCCCGGCAGGTGGCCAACACCGCCAGCCACGCCCTCTCCTCCGTCATCGGGTCCGGGGACCTGGAGGAGATCACGCGGGTGCTGGAGGGGGTCAAGAACATCCCCTCCCACAGCTTCACGGTGGTCTTCGACGACCAGGGGAGGCACCTGGACTCCACCCCGTCCACGCCGGGCTGGGCGGCCCAATACGCCCGCAGTAACGGCACGACCACGGCCTTCACCCGCGCGGACCAGGGCATCGGCGTCCTCGTGGCCGTGGCGCCCATCTTCTACCGGGGCCAGATGGACCGGATGGGCACCCTGGTGGTCGGCTTCACCACGGAGGAGATGCAGCGGGCCCTGCGGGAGAACCTCCGCACCTCCCTCCGCATGGGCGTCCTGGCCCTGGTCATCGGGGTGGGGGTGGCCATCTTCCTCTCCAACCAGTACATCTCGCCGGTCATGGCCCTGACCAAGGCGGCCCAGCAGGTGGCCGGCGGGCACCTGGACCAGGTGAACGTGGAGGTGGGGAGCCGGGACGAGCTGCAGGACCTCTCCCAGGCCTTCGAGGTGATGACCCACAAGCTGCGGGTGAGCCGGGACGAGATCGAGCGCCAGAACCGCCTCCTGGAATATCGGGTCCAGGAGCGCACCCGCCAGCTCATGGAGACCATCTGGGAGCTGGAGGAGATTCGGGCCAACCTGGAGCAGCTGGTGCAGGAGCGCACCAAGGGGCTGGAGCAGAGCCGGGCGGAGCTCAAGGCCTGGGCGGAGACGCTGGAGGAGAAGGTCGACGAGAAGACCCAGGAGCTGAGCGGCCTGAACGCGACCCTCCTGGACAGCTACCAGAAGCTCCAGCAGGCGGACCGCCTCAAGGACGAGTTCCTCGCCAACATGAGCCACGAGCTGCGCACGCCCCTCAACGCCATCATCGGCTTTTCGGGGATGCTCCTGCAGGACGCTACCGGCCGCATCCCCGCCGACGCCCTGGAGGACATGCAGATCATCTTCCAGAACGGGAAGAGCCTGCTGGGGCTCATCGATTCCATCCTGGACCTCTCCAAGATCGAGGCGGGGAAGATGGACCTGGACCTGGAGGACATCGATCCCTTGGCCCTGCTCGACGACCTGAGGGCCATGGCCATGGGGCTCCTCAAGTACAAGCCCCTCAACCTCAAATACGACCCGCCCCCCTGGACGGCGCGGGTCAAGGGGGACCCGGTGCGGCTCCGCCAGGTCTTCACCAACCCGGTCGGGGACGGCCACCAGCTCACGGAGGGGCGGGAGG
>CAYSXG010000156.1:0-6943 GCA_964434895.1 uncultured Solibacteraceae bacterium
AAACCTCCATGCTAATCCGGGATTTCAGGGGGACCCCGCGGGTTGGCCGGCGGGCCAACGGGGACCGCAACGAGGAGGGCGAGCAGGCCGTGGGGCTGCTCCAGGCCAGCCACCAACTCGCGGACCAGGGCTACCTGCTGCCGGAGGCCGAGAAGGTCCGCGCGGGCCTGCACGCCTGGCTCCTGGAAGTGAAGATGGAGGCCGGCTGCCTCCGGCCCGAGCGGGCCGAGGAGCTGCGCCGCTGGGCCAGCGCCGGCAAGCTGGAGGAACAGGCCGAGCGCATGGGCCGCCTGCTCCGCGGGGAGGGCTCCTGATGCCCTTCTTCGCCTGGGCGGTCCCTCCCCCGGAGCCGGCCGCCGTGGAAAGGGCCTCCCCCGAGGCCATGGACGCCCTCCTGCGCCAGGCCAAGGGGCTTCGCTACGCCCGACGCTGGTACGAGGCCACGGCCCTCTACCGCCGGGCCTTGGCGGACTACGGCGCCTCCCCCCGCGTCCACGAGGCCCGCTTCTGGCTCGCCGCCACCCTGGAGCAGGACCAGCGCTGGGACGAGGCCGCCGACGCCTACACGGACTTCCTGCGCCTCCATCCGGACCAACGGATCCTGGTCAAGGAGGCCAAGCTCAACCGCATCCACTGCTGGGGCCTCCGTCAGGGCCAGAACCCCCAGGCCGTACCGGGCCTGCTGGAAGCCCTCAACGACGAGTCCGCCGAGGTCCAGGTGGCCGCGGGCCTGGAGCGCGCCAAGCAGGGGGACCCCCGCGCCGCCGAGGCCCTGCAGAAGGGCCTGCGGGACCCGGCCACCGCCGACGCCTGCCGCCTGGCCCTGGCGGGCCTGGGCATCAAGCCCAACTTCGAGGGCACCCGCGCCGAGGGGCGCTTCCTGGTCATCCGCGTCCGGCGGAAGGGCCAGGAGGAGGTGAGGGTCCGGGTGGCCATCGCCCTGGCCCGGGCCGTGGGGGGCTACCTCAGCGACGCCCAGCTCTCCCAGGCCCGGCACAAGGGCGTGGACCTGGAGCGCCTCATGGACCAGGCCCTCGGCAGCCCCCGGGGCACGGTCCTCTTTTCCGTGGAGGACGCGGAGGGCATCGTCACCGTGCAGGTGGAGTAGGCCCCGGCCCCCCGGCCAGTACACTGGGGGTTTAGGAACCCGCGTGTCCTCCCTGAAGCGCTTCTTTCGCGAGCACCTGCTCGCCTTCCTCCCGGCCCAGGCGGGGGGAATCCTCCTGCTCCTGATGTCCGGCCTCTGCCAGGGCCTGCTCATCACGGTGCTCAACCTGGCCTTCAAGGACAACTTCCACCTGGGGGGGGCCTCCACCCACGGGGCCTTCGCCGCCGCGGACCAGGCCAAGGCCTGGCTCCTGGCCCACATGCCCCCCGCCTCGGCCCTGCACCAGAGCACCTACCTGGTGCCCGCCCTGCTCGTGGCGACCTTCCTGGCCAAGGGCCTCTTCACCTACAGCGGCACCCTGGTCATGGTGCGCAGCGGCCTGAGGGCCACCCAACGGCTGCGGGAGCGCCTCTTCGCCCACATCCTGGGCCAGGAGCCAGCCTTCTTCCAGGGCCATCCCGTGGGGGAGCTGCTCACCCGCTGCGTCACGGACGTGGGCGCCGTCCAGGGCATCGCCTCCACCCAGCTGGCGGAGGCCGGGCGGGAGATCTGCACGGCGGCGGGCATGCTGGTCCTGCTCCTCGCCGCGGACTGGAAGCTGACCCTCACCATCTTCGTGGCCACCCCCCTGGTGGTGATCCCGGTCCAGCACCTCAGCCAGCGCATCCGGCGGGTGAACCACCGGAACCAGGAGGCCAGCTCCCGCCTCCTCCAGCGCCTCAAGGAGGTCTTCTCCAACATCCGGGTAGTGCTGGGCTTCGCCCGGGAGCCCTACGAGACCGAGCGCTTCCATCAGCGGAACGAGGAGCTCTTCCGCCTGGGCATGAAGAGCGCCCGGGCTTCGGCCCTCTCCACCCCGATCATGGAGCTGGTGGGCGGCTGCCTCCTGGCGGCCCTCGTGCTCTACGCCGCCCGGGGCATCCAGGCCGGACGCCTCAACGGGACGGACTTCTTCAGCTACCTCTTCGGCGTCTACGCCCTCTACGACCCCCTGCGCCGGCTCACCAAGCTCAACAACGAGGTGCAGGTGGCCCAGGCCAGCCTCGACCGCATCTACGCCCTGCTGGACCGCCGGCCCCTCCTGGCCGCGCCGGCCCAGCCCCGCCCCGTCCCCGCCTCCCCCACGAGCCTGCGCTTCGAGGGCGTCCACTTCGAGTACGACGCGACGCACCCGGTCCTGCGAGGCATCGATCTGGACGTGAAGCGCGGCGAGACCGTCGCCCTGGTCGGGGGGAGCGGCGGCGGCAAGACCACCCTGGTGAACCTGGTGCCCCGCTTCTTCGATCCCACCTCCGGCCGCCTCAGCCTCGACGGGACGGACCTCCGGGACTTCGACCCCCGGGAACTGCGCCAGCGCATCGGCATCGTCACCCAGGAGACCCTGCTCTTCATGGACTCCATCCACGACAACATCGCCTACGGCCGGCCGGCCTCCCGGGAGGCGGTGGAGGAGGCCGCGCGGAAGGCCCACGCCCATGCCTTCGTGGCCCGGCTGCCCCGGGGCTACGACACCCCCCTGGCGGAGGCGGGCTCCAGCCTCAGCGGGGGCCAGCGCCAGCGCCTGGCCATCGCCCGGGCCCTGCTCCAGGATCCGCCCATCCTGATCCTCGACGAGGCCACCAGCGCCCTGGACACCGAAAGCGAGCGGGCGGTGCAGGAGGCCCTGGAGGCCCTCATGGAGGACCGCACCACCCTGGTCATCGCCCACCGCCTCAGCACCATCCAGAAGGCCACGCGCATCGCCGTACTCAAGCAGGGCCGCGTGGTGGAGCTGGGCCGCCACGAGGAGCTCCTGGCCCGGGGCGGGGAATACGCCCGGCTCCACGGCCTGCAGTTCCACGGAGCCTGATGCGCCGCTCGGCCTTCCACTTCGACCTCCCGGAGGAGCTCGTCGCCCAGCATCCCGCCCCGGAGCGGGACGGGTCGCGGCTGCTGGTGGTGGACGCCCGCACAGGAACCCTGGAGCACCGGACCATCCTGGAGCTTCCGGACCTGCTCCCCCCGACGACCCTCTGCGTGCCCAACGACGTGAAGGTGCGCCACGCGCGCCTTTTCCTCCGCCGGGCCGGGGGCGGCGCCGGGGAGGCCCTGCTCCTGCGGGCCTTCCCGGACGGTTCCTTCGAGGCCATGGTGCGCCCGGGGGCCCGCCTCCGGCCCGGGAAGGGGGCCGCCGTGGTGGATCCCTCCAGCGGGGCCGAGGTGGCGGAGCTGCTCGTCGAGGAGGGCCTGGAGGAGGGCCTGCGAAGGGTGCGGGTGCTGCGGGAGGGCGAGGCCCTGGACTGGGACGCCGTGGACCGCATCGGCCGCCTTCCCCTGCCCCCCTACATCCACCACATGGCCGAAGGGGAGGACGAGGAGCGCTACCAGACGGCCTTCCACGCCCCCGAGGGGGAGGCGGTGGCGGCCCCCACGGCGGGGCTCCACTTCACCCCCGCCCTCATCGACCGCCTCCGGGCCCGGGGCTGCGGATGGTCCCCCGTGCGCCTCCACGTGGGCCTGGGCACCTTCCGGCCCATGAGCGCCGAGGACACCGACGACCACGTGATGCACGAGGAGCGCTACGAGATCCCCGAAGCGAGCGCCGCGGCCATCGAGGGGGTCCTGCGCTCCCGAAGCCGGCCCCTGCTCTGCGTCGGCACGACGGCCCTGCGCACCCTCGAGGCGGCCTGGGACGAGGGGTCCCTGCGCCGCTCCGGCTCCACCCGCATCTTCATCCAGCCCGGCCGGAGGCTCCGCAGCGCGGACCACCTGCTCACCAACTTCCATCTGCCCGAAAGCACCCTCTTCGTCCTGGTCTGCGCCCTCCTGGGCCTGGAGGGGGCCCAAGCCGCCTACGCCGAGGCCATCCGGGAGCGCTACCGCTTCTTCAGCTACGGCGACGCCATGCTGATCCTGAATGCCCGCCCCTAGCCTTAAGGACTCAGGACTCAGGACTCAGGACTACAAATACTCGATGAACTGGTGCAGGACGGGAATGCGATGTCGCTTGCCCTTGGTGGCCTGGAGGACGCTGGTCACGGACATGCCCAGGCACCAGAGCAGCCAGACCGGCAGGATGAAGCTGTGGGAGAGGATGCCGAAGATGGGGAACATCCCGAAGATGACCAGGAAGAGGGTGATGACGATCTCCGTGAAGGCCAGCAGCACTCCCTGCCGGGCATGCCAGAGGATCTCCTCGTCCTCCCGGTTCCGCAGGTAGGGACGGAAGGCCCAAGGCCCGCAATAGCACAGGATCAGATCCCTCAAACGCTCGCCTTGGAAGAGCGGGGACGGGACATCCATGGACACGGGCAGACTCCTCCCCCGCAGGATAGCGGGCTGCCTATTTCCTAGCCAGACGCTCCGGCCAAAGATTCCCCTAAACCCTCCAGGCCCCGTCGGGCTCTATAGGCACATCCTCTTGACCGGCATCCCGGGACACCGGACCCTCGCACCATCCCCAGAGGCCCCCATGAACCTCCGCCCTGCTGCCGCAGCCCTCCTGTTCGGGGCCCTGGCCTGCGGCGGCGGCGGAGGGACGACGACCGCGGGGGGAGGTGGAGGTGGAGGCACCACCACCTGCCCCCTGCCCACGCCCATCCCCGCCCCCCGCTTTTCCACCGACATCCTGCCGGCCCTCCAGAGCAGCTGCGGCTCAGCCACCAGCACCTGCCACGGCCTCGCCAACCCCCCGGGGGGCCACGTCCGCTACGACACCGCCAACGGGCGCACCGTCAACGACGTCTACGCCTCCCTGGTCAACGCCGTCCCGGCCAACGCCCCCTCGGGCTACGTCCTGGTGAAGCCCAACGACGTGGCCCATTCTTGGATCATCGAGAAGGTCAGCTCCGACCAGCCCGGCGGCCTGGGTTTCGGCGCCCGCATGCCCCTTTCGGCCCCCGATCTTTGTGAAGCCACCGTGAACAATTTCAAGGCCTGGATCCAGGCCGGCGCCCCTTTCTGAGGTTCCCATGGCCACCTTCGACGCCCAGCAAACCACGTGGACGGTCTCCGACGTCCTGCACTTCGCCCGGCGGGCGGGCTTCGGCCTCAGCCCCGAGGCGGCGGCCCTCCTGGCTGCCCAGTCCCCCGGCACCGTCATCGACGCCTGGATCGACGGCACCGCCGACGCCGCCGCCTTCACGGCGGCCCTGGCCAAGGCGGACGTGACCTCCACCGCCGCCAACGGGAACATCCCCGCCGATCCCGCCCCCCATCCCTTCCGCACCTACGGCTGGCTGCAGAGCGGCCGAGGCCTCCCCAACTGCCAGGGCCTCTTCGCCTGGCGCATGCAGTTCAATCCCAACCCCTTCCAGGAGAAGCTGGCCCTCTTCTACCACCAGCTCTTCGCCACCGGGGCCAACAAGGTGGATAACCCCGCCTTCACCGCCAAGCAGGTGGACCTCTTCCGAAGCCCCGCGGCCCGGGGCCCCTTCGGCGCCCTGCTGCTGGCCCTCAGCCAGGACCCGGCCATGCTGGTCTGGCTGGACTCGGTGCTCAATCGGGTGCGCCCCAACACCTCGGACGTCCCCAACGAGAACTACGCCCGGGAGATCATGGAGCTCTACTCCCTGGGCGTGGACAACGGCTACAACCAGCAGGACATCACCAACCTGGCCCGGGCCTTCAGCGGCTGGAACCAGAGCCCCCTCGATATCCAGACCGACCCCAACAACGCCCAGGTCTCGGTGCCCAACGACGCCGTCTTCCGGGTCTTCCACGGCCAGGCCAACACCAACCCCGTGGATTCCCGCTACGGGGCCACCCTGCCCAACTGGCACGCCACCGGCACCATCGCCTACCTGGGCCAGAGCTTCGACATCGGCGCCGCCACCAACTACGGCCAGGACGTGGTCCAGGCCATCATCACCCAGCGCGGCAGCAACTGCGCCCAGTTCCTGTCCACCCGCCTGCTGCGCTTCTTCGTGGACCCCGCCGTCCCCGCGGGGCCCCAAAGCGATCTGCAGGCCCTCATCCAGGCCCAGAGCTTCAACATGGGGGCCGTGCTGAAGGCCCTCTTCAAGTCCCAGTACTTCTTCGCGGCCCAGAACCGCTACAACCTCTACGAGGGCCCCGTGGCCTGGATCGTCCGGGCCTCCCGCGCCCTGGGCCCGAACCTGGCCACCGCCGCGGCCCAGACCCCCCTGCCCCTCTTCCCCGCCTGGCGGGCGGTCGCCCCCTACTTCGCCAACGCCGGGCAGGACCTCCTCAACCCCGATGGGCCCAACGGATGGAAGGAGCACGCGGGCTGGATCAACAGCAACACCCTGCGCTACCGGGGCAAGCTGGCGGCGGGGCTGGCCCTGGGCGAAACCCTCACCGGCACCCAGCCCCTCTTCCCGACCACCGTCGCCTCCTGGTTCCCGGAGGTCCCGGCGGGGCCCCAGGGGGTCTTCGACCGCCTCGTGGCCCTCCTCCAGCCGGCCCCCATCCCCGCCGCCACCCGGGACGCCTGGCTGAACGGCCTCTGGAGCAGCTCCTTCGCCTGGGACAACAGCGCGGCCACCCAGCAGAAGGTGCGGGAGCTGGCCTACCTCCTCCTCAACTCGCCCCAAGCGCAGCTTCATTAGATCCCGCGCACGCGGGCCGCGCCTGCGCGCGCCGCGAGCCGAGCGGGGACCCAGACCAAGGGAGTTCCTCATGAGCATCCAACGACGCACCTTCCTCCAGACCCTGGGCGCGGGCTCCCTGGTCGGCCTCACCGCCTGCGGCGGCGGCGGCTCCTCCACCTCCGGCGGCAACGGCGGCGGGGGGGGAGGCGGCGGCAACCCCCCGCCCCCCCCCACCACCCCCGCCGCGGCCATCCTGGTCGTCGTGCAGATCCAAGGGGACAACGACTGCCTGCGCTGACCTGCT
>CAYSXG010000157.1:0-6925 GCA_964434895.1 uncultured Solibacteraceae bacterium
GGCGGGTGCTTTACTATTCAGCGGGTTTCTGCCCCAAGGGCTCTGACGGTGCGGGGGGGCGTGGGCCTCGGCTTCCTGGGCGCTCCAGGTTTCCAGCCGGGCGATCCTCAGGTAGGTCCGGAAGCCCAGGGCCTCGTCCCTTCCCAGCAGCAACCCCTCCTGGAGCCGGGGTGAGAGGAAGGTCAGGGCCACAAGCATGGAGATGCGCGCCGGGCTGACCCCCAGGCGGCGGGCGGCTTCCCGAAAGCCCCGCACCTCGCCGGCCTCCAAGGCCCGAACGATGCGGTGGCCCAGGGCTAGGCACCGGGCCGTGGGCGAGAGGTGGCGGGAGTGCCCGGAGTGGGAGCCGGTGGCGAAGGCCACGGGGTTCCCCAGTCGGACCCGAACAATGGGGACTTCAAAGCTCAGCATGGGGCCGCCTCAAGGACGTCCAGCTCCGCCGGATCCCGCAGCTGAACCGAGAGCTTGCCCACCCGCTGATCGACGACCACCTCCTTCACCAGCAGGCGCACCAGCCGCTGCCGGTTGGCCAGGGTGAGGGTCTCCCACAGGGCTGCGAGGTCCGGGTGGGATCCCCCAGGGACAAAAGCCTGAAAGTGCGCCTTCAGGGCGGGCAGGGCCTCCGCCTTTGCCAAAAAACCCTTCAGCCGCTCCATCACGAACCCCTCGATGGCGTCGGCGGGCATCTGGACCGTAGGGCACACGGCCTTGCCCTGCTTGTCCCGGGTACGGCAGCGGTAGTAGCGGTGGAGCCGGCCGTCCCGGAAGGTCGAGGCGCTGGTCATGGGGCAGCCGCACAGGCCGCAGCGGAGGGTCCCCCGCACCAGGTAGATGGGGTTTCGCGAGGCCTGCCGGTCCCGCCGGACCTTGGGCTCCAGCATCCGCTGCACCCGATCGAACACCCCTGGCTCGATGAGCGCCGGGTGCTCCGCCTCCACGAACTCCCCCTGGCAGGAAAGCTCGCCCAGATAGAGGCGGTTCCGCAGGATGCGCAGCACCAGATCCTTCGTCCAGGGATGTGCCCGAGGCCGCTGCATGGTCTTGAGGGGGAGGGCGGCGGCGTTGAGGCGCGCGCTGATGGCGAGGGCGCTCACCCCCTCCAGGTACCAGTCAAAGATCTGCCGCACCCACGGCGCCTCCTCCTCATGAACCAGGAGCCGGGCCTTTTCCGAGCGGTAGCCCAGGGGGGCGTTGCCGCCGGTCCATCGCCCCTTGCGCCGTGCGGCGCGGATCTTGTCGCGAATGCGCTCGGCGATCATCTCCCGCTCGAACTCCGCGAAGCTCATGAGCATGTTGAGCGTCAGGCGTCCCACCGGGTCCGTGGTGGAGAAGTGCTGGGTGACACTGACGAAGCCCACGCCCTGCTTATTGAAATGCTCCATGACCTGCGCGAAGTCCGGGAGGGAGCGGGAGAGGCGGTCCACCTTGTAGACCACCACCACGTCCACACGCTTTGAACGGACCCAGGCCATCAGTTTTTGAAACCCGGGCCGCTCCGTGTTGGCGCCGGTGTAGCCCCCATCATCGAAGGGTTCCTCCAGGAGCACCCATCCCTCGAGGACCCGAGTCCGGACGTAGGCCGTACACGCCTCCCGCTGGGCGTCGAGGGAATTGAAATCCTTCTCCAGCCCCGCGGCCGTGGATTTGCGGGTGTAGATCGCGCAGTGGACGGGGGTGGGGGGTTCAGCCTTCGCCATGGCCGACCCCCTTCATCAGGTTGAAGAAGGCGAACCCGTTCCAGACGGTGCCGGTGATCTCCTTGGCGAGGGCGGAGAGGCTTCGGTAGGTCCGCCCGCGATAGGAGAAGCCGTCCTCCCGCACATCCACCGCGTGCTCCAGGCCCCGGAACTCCCGGCGCAGCACCGTGCCTGGGACCGGGAGACGGGCATCGCGGGCCGGCATCTTCTCCGGCGCGCGAAGCGCCGCCTTCCGGGGTGCGCCCACGACTTTGGCCTTCGTCGGCAGCTCCGCCGGCGCCAGCTTCTCGATCCGCGCCCGCGCCTCAGGGGACAGCCCGCCCTCGGCCCGCTCCTGCAGGCGGAAGGCCAGTTTTCGGCGGAGGAAGGGAAGGTTCTTGGATTTGGCCTCTTCACCAAACAGATCCAGATGGCGGGCCCGCAGTTCGGCCAGGGCCATCGTCTGAAGTTCCGCCAGCTGGGCCCCCAGCTTGCGCATCAGCGCCGCCTCCTGGGCCAGGGCTTCGCCCGCGTTACCGGCTTTCATCTTGTACCTCCATGGGTTAACCCCGTGCTCGGGGTGCTCCATGGACGCTCTGGGGCGGCTGGGTATCCAGTTCTTTCAGGAGGTCTGCCCGAACAATTTTCAGAGGACCTCTTGACATGGGGGAGGAGGTAATGGATAAATTTTTACATTCAATTATGACAACCCTCGCCCCCATCCCCCGACTCGACCTCAGCCTCGGCCAACTGACCTGGATCCTCAGTGATGGACAGCCCCCGTCCCGGACCACCCTGGATCAGTTGCGGTACCTGCGTCTGCTCGGAGTTCCCTTTAGCCAGGAGGAGGCCGGGCGAGGTCGCGGGCATCGGTTGTCCTACGGGTTTTACGACCTCATCGAGTGCGGTCTGGGCCTCTTCGCCATCCGGCGAGGACTCAAGCCCAAGGAGGCCGCGACCTTCCTTCTGGGGCAGCGCCCCACCCTTCGAACCCGCTACGCAGCGTGCTACGGCGCCCTGCGCCCCGAAAGCCTTCGGCGCATCCCCCCCCTTACCTCCAGCGAGCCAATTCCCCTCTCCTTCGGCCCCGAGGAATTTATCCGTCTCCACACCCGGTATTCGGAGACCCCCCTCCGGTATGAATTTTTGGGCCCTGAGGCCCTCCTCGAAGGCGGGCAGTGGGGCGATCCCCGGGAGCGCTTTTCGGATGGAGGCACGGCCCTCCCCATCCCCTTGGGCCGTATGATGCGGCATTGGCTCGCTTTGGCCCAGGAAGCCCCGGAGGTGCGACCCGGACCCAAATGACCTCAGGCGGGTAAGCCTTGTGCATTGGTTTTGCAATATTAAATGTAATTAATCATTCAAAGGGCCCTCATGAACCTCCGTCACGCTCCCCACCCCACCTCCCACTCCCACTCCCTCGCCCTTGTCCAGATGCGGATCGCGGATCTGATCCCCGCGACGGACAACCCCCGCGTCCACACCCGAAAGCAGATCCATCAGATCGCGGAGAGCATCCGGGCCTTCGGATTCAACGTGCCCCTCCTGATCGACGGCCAGAACCGGGTGGTGGCAGGCCACGGCCGCCTCCTCGCTTGCGAGCAACTGGGCTGGGCCGAGGTGCCCACCATCCGCCTGGACCACCTCACGCCGGCCCAGGCCAAAGCCTTCCTCCTGGCCGACAACAAGCTCACCGAGAACGCGGCCTGGGACCCACGCCTGCTGGGCGAGAGCCTGCGAGACCTTGCGCTCCTGGACCTGGACTTTTCGCTGGAAACAACGGGGTTCGAGATGGGCGAGATCGACCTCCTCATCGAGGGTGTGGAGGAGGCCCCTCCGGGGGATGACCCGGCGGATGATCTGCCGACGGTTCAGGAGGTGGCGGTCTCCCAATTGGGTGATCTCTGGGCCCTGGGGCCCCATCGCCTGCTGTGCGGGAGCGCCTTGGAGGCTGAGGCCTATGAAACCCTGATGGCGGGCCGCCAGGCTGCGGTGGTCTTCACCGACCCGCCCTACAACGTGCCCATCGATGGGCACGTGGGGGGCCTGGGAACCGTCCGGCACCGGGAGTTCGCCATGGCCTCGGGGGAGATGTCCGAGGCTCAGTTCACGGCCTTCCTCACGCAAGCCCTTGCCCTTCTCGCCGAGCACTCGGCGGACGGGGCCCTGCACTACGTCTGCATGGACTGGCGCCATCTGGACGAACTGCTGGCCGCCGGCCGGGAGGCCTACGCCGAGCTGAAGAACCTCTGCGTGTGGGCCAAGGACAACGGGGGCATGGGGTCCATGTACCGCAGCCAGCACGAACTGGTATTCGTCTTTAAGCACGGCCAAGGCCCGCACCAGAACCATGTCCAATTGGGCCGATTTGGCCGGTCCCGCTCCAACGTCTGGCGCTATCCGGGGGTGAACTCCTTCGGCCGTGCCACAGCGGAAGGCAACCTGCTGGCCCTCCATCCCACGGTCAAGCCCGTGGCCCTGGTGGCGGACGCGCTCCTGGACGCCTCCGGACGCGGGGAGATCGTGCTCGATGCGTTCTTGGGCAGCGGCACGACCCTTTTGGCCGCCGAAAAGACCGGGCGGATCTGCTTCGGCCTGGAGATCGACCCGCTGTACGTGGATACGGCCCTTCGGCGCTGGCAGACCTTTTCCGGTCGACCTGCCGTCCACCTCGCCAGCGGGCGGACCTTGGAGGAGGTCGCCGCGGCGCGCGGGGGTGGTCGCAGCGTGGATCGGGGCGGTCAGGGGGGTGGGGCGGCGAAGGAGGGGAGCCATGTCTAAACAGGATCTTCCCTATGAGGTGGGCTACCAGAAACCGCCGAAGCGGACCCGGTTTCAACCAGGCCAGTCCGGCAATCCCAGGGGCCGGCCCAAGGGCCGGCTGAGCACGTCCGCGGCCCTGGAGCGGGAGCTGAACCAGCCCGTGACGATCAAAGAGAATGGAGTCACCCGGACCATCACCAAGCGCGACGCCATCCTAAAACAGCTGGTCAACAAGGCCGCTTCGGGGGACCCGAAAACCCTTCAGATTCTGCTGTCCCACCTGCAGATCGCCGAAGAGGCCGCCTCGTCCGACCCGGTGTCCGTGGTGTCCCCTGAGATCGACGACGCCCTCATGGCCGGGATTTCCCGCCGCCTTCGGGGCCACGTCCTTGAGGAGGGCACTCCCGATGCCGCGTCCTGAATTCGGTCCGGCCGAACTGGCCGCCCTTCTGCGCAACGATTTCATGGCCTTTACGGAAGCCTGTTTTCGCCAGCTGAATCCTCACACCCCCTTCCTTCACTCCTGGCACCTGGACCTGCTGGCCGACCGCCTCAATGCCTGCCGCCGGGGCGAGATCCAGCGGCTCATCCTCAATGTCCCGCCGCGGAGCCTCAAATCCATGCTGGCCTCGGTGGCCCTCCCGGCCTTTTGGCTGGGGCACCACCCTTCCGCCCAGATCCTCTGCGCCAGCTACGGCCAAGACCTGGCGGCCAAGCATGCCCTGGACTGCCGCCAGGTCATGGCCAGCCCCTGGTACCAGCGGATCTTTTCCACCCGGCTCTCCCGGCAGAAGAACACGGCGCAGGAATTCACCACCACATCGAACGGGTCCCGCATGGCGACCTCCGTGGGGGGCGTGGTGACGGGCCGAGGCGCGGACCTGATCATCCTGGATGACCCCCTCAAGCCCGACGAGGCCCTGTCCGATCTCCAGCGAAAGAAGGTGAACGACTGGTTCGACGGCACCCTGTTCAGCCGCCTCAACCACAAGGAGCGCGGCGTGATCCTCGTGATCATGCAGCGGCTCCATACGGAGGACCTGGTGGGCCATCTGCAGGCGCGGGGTGGGTGGGAGGTGCTGAGCCTGCCGGCCATCGCTGAAGTCCAGGAGGAGCACCGCTACGAGACCCTGGCCGGCCCGCAGCGGCATTGCAGGGCGCCGGGAGAGCTGCTGCACCCCGAGCGGGAGCCCCAGAGGGTGCTGGAGGAGCTGAAGCGGAACCTGAGGGAGTACGCCTTCGCCGGCCAGTACCAGCAAGCCCCCTATCCGGCGGGCGGCGCGCTCGTGAAGGAAAGCTGGCTCATGACCTATGAGCCCTCCCAGCTCCCCCGGCGCTTCGATCAGGTAGTCCTGAGCTGGGACACGGCCAACAAGGCCTCCGAGCTGGCGGATTTTAGCGCCGGCACCGTGTGGGGCTACCAAAAGCCCTACCTCTACCTGCTGGACGTGGTGCGGAAGAAGCTCAACTACCCCGAGTTGAAGCAGGCCACGCGCGACCTTCAGGCGCGGTGGAGCCCCACCCGGGTCCTCATCGAGGACCGGGCCTCGGGGACGCAGCTGATCCAGGAGTTGGCACGGGAGGGGGTGCATGCCGTCACGGGCGTCCAGCCCCTTGGGGACAAGGTCATGCGCCTGCACGCCCAGACCGGCTTTTTCGAGCAGGGCCTGGTGTACCTCCCGGCCCAGGCGCCCTGGCTCGAGGACTACCGCAAGGAGCTGATCAGCTTCCCCTTGAGCAAGCACGACGATCAGGTGGACTCCACCTCCCAGGCCCTCCGATGGATCCATGAGTCCGGAACGGTCCCGGGATTTCTCCAATGGATCCGGGACCAGCAGCGCGAGACGCAAGAAGCCTCCTAGATTCGATCTGGGGCCCCCGTGGAAGAGGGGCGCAGCCGGCGCTGAGGCTTTCAGCGCCGGCTGCGTCGATCATTCATCGATTGTCAAAGACCCAGGCCCATCCCAACCGTGATCGAGGTCCTGACGTCGGCCAGCCCGAAGCGTTGGGGTTCTGCGCGTTCAGCAATCCCAAGGCGTGTCGGGGTCGGATCAGCCCAAGATCATCCGTTTTGGGCCCTATGCAGGGGAACTGGGCAGGGGAGCGCTGGCCTCAAGCCCCAGGTCGTACGAGGTATTTGGGGAGGTCCCCCTTCTCCAGCACGAGGGCGGTGCGCTCGTCGCCCAGCCGGAAGACGCCCGTGCCCGGGTTGTGACCCACCGGGATCCTGCCTTCGCGGATGCTGCCGAGCCTGCGGGGCGTCAGCGGACCCACCATGGGGCCCTCCGCGTGGAACCAACCCTCCGTGGCGAGTCGGCCGGTGGCCACATCGAAGGTGCGGATGCACCAGTGCCCCTCGCCCTGGGGGAGGATCTCCACAAAAGCTTCCGTGGGACGGGATTTGAGGGGCCCCATGTAGGCCGCGTCCAACGGCACCCCCGTCGGCCGGAAGAACTTGTCCCCCTGCGAGCCCTTGGCGTAACCCA
>CAYSXG010000158.1:0-6898 GCA_964434895.1 uncultured Solibacteraceae bacterium
GGCGGGCGGCGGCGCGATCATCAACATCGGTTCGATGATGTCGATCTTCGGCGCGAGCTTCGCTGCGGCCTACGCCGCCAGCAAGGGCGGTATCGTGCAGTATACCCGCGCCTGCGCCAACGCCTGGGCCCCCGACAACATCCAGGTCAACGCCATCCTGCCCGGCTGGAACGACACCGATCCCACCAAGGGCCCCCCCCAAGCGGTGGCCGGACTGGCTGAACCCCTTCCTGGGCGCCCTCCTGTTCTACGGCGGCCTCCTGATCGCCTTCGAGCTGGTGAACCTGAGCCGGGAGATCTTCAGCCAAGGGGCCCCCCTGCGCTGGGTCTTCCCCCTGCTCGGGACCTCGGTCCCGGAAATCCTGGGCATGGTCCTTCCCATGGCGGCGGTGCTGGGGGGACTGATGGGGACCCAGACCCTCTCACACACCAGTGAACTCGTCGCTGCACAAGGACTTGGGGCTGGGATCAAAACCTTCTTAAAGCCCTGGTTCGCCCTGGGTCTGGGCCTAGTGGTCCTGGCCAGCCTCAACGCCCACTGGGTCGTGCCGGCCATGAGCCGGGTCCAGACCGCCCTAAAACAGAAGATGACCGAGGAGGCCAAGTCCAATTTCCTGAAGCCGGGGACGCCGCCTCGCCCCCTTCCATCCTCACCGAAGACCTCCATCTGGGTCAGCCCCGAGGGGGCCGTCCACGTGATGGAGGTGTCCCCTCAAGGTGTCCAGCACCTGACCGCCCAGGGCTTTTCCTGGGCCCTGGAGACCCTTCAGGGGGATCCCTCGGCCATCCGCCTGGAACTCAAGGGACTCCGGGGCTGCATCCTGGTCCCGGGTCAGCGGGATTCGGTGGTGCATCTCAACCAGGACAGCCAGGAAATGCGCTTCCCCCTTCCGCCCTCCACCCACTTCCTGGAGCCGACGCCCCTCCGCTTCCTGCCGACCCGAGCCCTCTTCTCCCTTCCGACACCGGCGGCCCGGGTCGAGCTGGCACGTCGCTTTTCGCTGCCGGTCTCCGCCGCCGCCCTCCTTCTGATCGGCATCGCCCTGGGCTTCGGTCATCCCCGCTTCCAACGAGGGGGGGCCATCCTCAAGAGCCTGGGGGTGATCCTGGGCTACTACTTGGTGCTCAAGCTGTTGGAGAACAAACTGTTAGGAGGTTCGAACTCCGCCTTCCTGGGCCTGCTGCTGCTGCCTTTGGGCTTCCTCGGCCTTGGGGGGGCCTGGCTGGCCCTCCGGGTCCGTCCCCATCACTCAAACCCCCTGGCCACTCGAGTAGTTCTTCGATTAAAATATTTTTATACTTCAATTAAAATTAAAATATTGATCAGGCTCAAGACCCGTTTCGAGATCCACGCCCACCCAGCGGCGGGACGGGAGCTTCGATGGGTCCTGGCTCGCTGGTCCCGCCGGCTCTGGGTCCGAAACTGGGCGGCCACCTTTGGAAGCCTCCTCCTTCTGAACCTCGTCATGGAATACGCCAATCTCGCGGGGGACCTGGCCAAGGGCTCGGGCCGCCTGGGCCTCTTCTTTCTCTATTGGGCCTGGAACCTTCCCCCCTTCCTGTCGGTGGCCTTACCCGTGAGCTTCCTGCTGGGGACGGTCATGGCCCTGAGCCAGGCCACCCTTCTGCAGGAATGGAATGCCCTCAAGGCGGGGGGCATCAGCCTCTGGCAGTGGATCTGGTCCGCCCGGAGGGCCTGGGGAGGGGTGCTGCTGGCCACCTGGATGGTGCAGCTCTGGGTGGCGCCTATCGCCAACAAGAACAGTGACATTCTTTATCGAAAAATCATCAACCGGAAACCCCCTTCCGCGGCCGGGAATCCCTGGATGAACCTCGGGAACACCGGCGTCCTGTGGTACTTGGATCGGGAGGACCGTTGGGGCTTTCCTCTCAAGGGCCCAGGGGAGGCTCCGGTGCTGCTTCACTGGAGGGCCGGGCAGCGGAACACCGAGGCCCTGCCCTGGGGAGGACTCCAAATGGTCCCGGGCCCCTCGGCGGACCGCCTCTTTCCGGATCGGGCCCTGCGGGAAAGCGCCTTCGCGACCGAAACGCCCACCCTCGACCTCGTCCGGTGGCAGCGCTGGGCCCCGGATCCCGAGCGGGCGGCCATCCTGTGGGACCGCTTCCTGGGCTGGCTGGCGGGACCCTGCCTGGCCCTGGCCCTCCTTTCCTTCGCCTTTCCGCCCCCCCGGGCGGGCCGAGGCCAGGCCCTGGGCTTCGCCTTGGTGGGAGGCCTTCTCTACCTGGGATTGCAGGCCATCTTCTTCGGTGCCGCACGGGCCGGCGAGGTGCCCGCCGCCTGGGGCATCCTGGCCCCCCTCTTCCTCCTGGTCGGGTTCGGCGTGGCCCGCCTGCCCCGCCTGAGGACCTAGCCCCCCTTTCCGGATTTCCACGTATTCTGGAAGGCTATGGCGATTCCCGCCGGAACCTCCCGCCGCGGCTACCACCTTCCGCGCCGCCTCACCCAGGTGGGCCTTCTGGCCTTCTGGTCGGCGACGCCCTGGCTGGGCCTCTTCCGCATCGACGTGGAGGCCCTGCAGGTGGTCTACCTGGGCCGGGCCTACCCCCTGCAGATGCCCTATATCCTGGGCCTCATCGTCCCCTTCGTCCTGACGGTCTGGGCCCTGGCCCTGCTGGCCTACCTGCGGGGGCGGGTCTTCTGCGGCTGGGCCTGCCCCTACGGCAGCCTGGTGGAGCTCTTCGAGGGAATCCGTACCGCCGTGTGGCGGGGCAGCAACCGCAAGGTGGCCGCCTGGATGAGACGGAGCCCCTTCCATAAGTGGGGCTTGCGGGTGGGGGCCGTGGCCACCCTGCTCACCCTTCCGGTCCTCTTGGCCTTCTGCCTGGCGGCCTACCTGGTGGAGCCCGGCCGCATGGTGGACCTGGTCTTCCGGACCCCCTGGGGGGCGGGGGGCACGCCCCAGATCTGCGTGTTGGCCTGGATCGGTCTGGTGCTCGCCATTTCCTGGATCGCGGGCTTCCTGGTCCGCTTCCATTTCTGCCGCATGGTCTGCATCTACGGCATGGGCCAGGCCATGGCGGCCTCGGCCGCAGACCCCAAGCGCATCCTGCGCCCCCGCTTCCTGCCGGAGGACACCTCCGCTTGCGGGTCCTGCCAGGCCTGCCTCAAGGCCTGCTTCGTAGATCTCGATCCCCGGGATAAACATCTAGTTATGGGCTTTTCATCCGGCTGCTTCAACTGCGGGGAATGCGTGGACGTGTGCGGCACGGTCCAGGCCCACAAGGGAGCTTCGAGCCTGCTGAGCTTCACGACCCTCCCGAAGGGGCGGCGATGAAGATTCTGGACCGGGCCCTGCGAAGCCTTCGGGAGCACCCCTTCCTCCGGGAGGGGGACCGGGTCGTGGCCGCCATGTCCGGGGGGGTGGACTCTTCGGTCATGGCGGCCCTGCTCCACCGGGCAGGTTTGGAGGTCATCGGCATCTCCATGCAGCTCTTCCGAAAGGAAGATGCGGGTTCAGATGTGGAAGGCAAGTGCTGCACTTTGGATGATTTCCAGGACGCGAGGCGGGTGGCCTACGAATGCGGTTTCCCCCACTTCGTCGTGGACTTCGAGGAGCGCTTTCGGGCCACCGTCATCGAGGAGTTCATCGAAGGCTACCTGAGAGGATCAACTCCAAGTCCCTGTATTCGCTGTAATCAGCATGTGAAGTTCAAGACTCTTGTGGAAAGGGCCGATGCCCTTCGGGCCCCCTATGTTGCAACTGGACATTATGCCCGCATCAACTGGGATGGCATCAGTTGGCATCTCCATAAGGCCTCGGACCCCGCCAAGGACCAGAGCTACTTCCTCTTCAATCACACCCAGGCCACCCTGGCCCGCACCCTCTTCCCCCTCGCGGAGCTAAGGAAGCCGGAGGTCCGCCAGCTGGGGAGGGAATTGGGGCTCCATCTCAGCGAAAAGGCCGAGAGCCAGGAGATCTGCTTCGTCACCCAGAACCGCTACGACGCTTTCCTCGAACAGGAGGGCCGGGATCCCGGCGTCGGCGAGGGCCCCATCCGCCTGGCCTCGGATGGAAGGGAGCTGGGCCGCCACCGCGGCTACTGGCGCTACACCGTCGGGCAGCGGAAGGGCCTCGGCGTCGCCCACCCGCATCCCCTCTACGTCCTGAGGGTGGATCGGGAAAGCAATACCGTCTGGGTGGGGGAGGACGCGGAGCTGGGAGGCTCGGGCCTGGTGGCCCGGGAGCTGAGCTGGTGCGGGCTCCCCCCCGTGAATCCGCTGCCCTGCACGGCCCGCATCCGCTCCCGGGCCCAGGAGGCGCCGGCCATCCTGATCCCCCTTCCGGACGGCCGGGCCCGCCTGGCCTTCGAAGAGGCGCAGCGGGCCATCGCCCCGGGCCAGGCGGTGGTCTTCTATCGGGGGGACGAGGTGCTGGGGGGCGGCTGGATCGAGGCCGCGATCCAGGAAGGGGATCCGGGTCCGCAGGGCTGAGCAGGCCCCCAGTTCATGCCCCGGACACGAGCGCCCGCCGCAGGGCGTCCACCAGCCGCTCCACCTGGGCCGGGGTGGAGCCGGGGAGCATGGAGATGCGGAGGACGCTGCGGGCCTCGGCCTCGGAATAGCCGAGGGCCAGGACCGCGTGGCTGGGCTTGGTGGCCCCGCTGTGGCAGGCGCTGCCGGTGGAGACGGCGATGCCGGCGAGGTCCAGGGCCATGTGCACCGCCTCCCCGCTGTGGCCCCGCAGCAGCAGGGCGCTGGTGTTGGGCAGGCGGGGGAGGTCCCGGCCCAGGGCCTCGAAGTCCGGGGACCAGGAGAGCACTTCGGCTTCCATGGCGTCCCGCAGGGGGGCCAGGGCGGCGTTGGCCGCCACGCGCTCCGGCAGGTGCCTGGCGGCCTCCGCGAGGCCCAGGATGGCCGGCGTGTCCTCGGTGCCCCCCCGGCGGCGGCGCTCCTGGGGCCCCTCCATCACGGCGGTCCAGGGCAGGCCCGGCCTCATCCACAGAAGGGCGGAACCCCTCGGTCCCCCCATCTTGTGGCCGGAGAAGACCGCCGCGTCGCAGTCCGCAAGGTCCACGGGCACCTTGCCCCAGGCCTGGCAGCAGTCCTTGACGCGCAGGGCCCCGGGGACCTGGGGCATGGGGTAGAGGATCCCCGTCTCGTTGTTGGCGGCCATCTGCACCACCAGGGCGCAGGCGTCGGGGAGGTCCGGCAGCCAGCCCACGCGGGGCCAGGCCCTCAGGGGGTTCAGGCAGGCGCTGTGCTCCCCGGGAAAGACCGCCGCCGGCCGATGGCCGATAGCGGGCCTCAGGCCCTCGAAGAGCAGGTGCAGGGCCTCGGTGGCCGTGGCGCAGAAGACCAGCTGCGCCGGGGCCACGCCGAGGGAGGAGGCGAGGCTGCGGCGCGCCTCTTCGACGACGTGCCGGGCCCCCTGCCCCTCCCGATGGGTGCTGGTGGGGTTGGCCCAGTGCTCCCGGCAGGCCCGGGCCAGGGCCTCCACCGCCTCCCGCAGGGGGGGCACGGTGGCATTGGCGTCGAAGTAGAGGCGCTCCATGGAGCCCCAGTTTTTCACCCTTTGCCGGACCCGGCGTTTTTTCCTCGAAGGGACCTGGAACAAAGGCCCTCCGAGCCCGTCTTCACCGGGTGGGCCGCGCCGGCCCCTTCGGAGCCCCCATGAACCTCGTCCCTTCCTTTGCCCTCGCCCTCGCCGCCGCGGCCCCCTCGCAGCCCCCCTCCCCCCTTCAGGCCATGGACCGGGAGATCGCGGCCTACGTCGAGGCCTTCCGGCGCCGGGACACGGCGGCCATGGCGGCCCTCTACACGGAGGACGTCGGGGTCATCGAGCACAAGGAGGCTCCCCGCCACGGCAGGGCCGCCATCCGGGCCATGTGGGAGGAGAACAGGAAGGGTCCCGCCCTCTGGAAGGAGTGCCGGATCGAGCGGGAGAACACCCGCGTCGTTGGCGACGTGGCCTACGAGACCGGGAGGTCCACCTTCGTCTTCGAAAGGCCCGGCGGCGAGACCACCAAGCTGGTGGGCCAGTTCCTGACCGTCTGGAAGCGCCAAGGGGACGGGGCCTGGAAGGTGACGATGGAGGCCTGGATGGAATGACGCTCAGTTCCTGGGCTGGGCCTTGCCCATGGTCAGGATGGGCATGTAGTTGATCCAGGGGCCCGCGTCGCTGGCGTAGCGCTTGGCCATCACCCGGGCCGCCTGGCCCAGGTGGTCCAGGTCGTGGATCACCCAGCTGGCCAGGAGCTCCCGCAGGGTGACCCGGCCGAAGGCGGGGTGGGTGCCGCATTTCAGCAGGTCGCGCTCCTTCAACTGAAGCCCCTCCAGCTCGGCCAGGTTGGCGGCCCGCAGGGCTTCGAACTCCTCCAGCAGGCGCTCGGTGCCGTGGGTCCGGGCCTCCTCCAGGTAGCCGAAGCGCTCGAAGGGCTCGAAGGGGCGCGCCTCCCCGTGCTCCAGGATGAGGCGGGCCCGCACCATCCAGTCCGTGCGCTCGCCGTGGATGAGGTGGGCGAGGATGTCCCGGGCGCAGAAGGTGTCGGGTCCCTCGTCCGCCTGCAGCCAGGCCTCCGGCAGCCCGCAGAACCAGGCCCGCAGCAGGGCCGGCGTGCGGGAAAGCAGGGCCTGGGCCTGGGCGAGCTTGAAGGTCATGGCAGTCTCCCGGCCCAGGGTGGTCCTGGAGGAACGTTTTGGCAAGGCGCAGCCGAGATCATTGACGGAACGTCAACTCCGGCGCGAACCTCACCCCCGACAGCCGACGTCCGAAGGCGGTAGCCTATCCCCATGAGCCAGCCCCTCCATCCCCAGAACGTCATCACCATCATCTGGGACTTCGACAAGACCCTGATCCCCGGCTACATGCAGGACCCCATCTTCGCGGCCAACAAAGAGGACGGGGGAGCCATTTGTGGGGGGAGACATCTCCCTCCC
>CAYSXG010000159.1:0-6853 GCA_964434895.1 uncultured Solibacteraceae bacterium
GTCGAAGCGCTGCTCGCCCCGGCGGTGTTTGTAGGTCCGAGGGTCCACGAAGCGGATCCTCGCCTCGGCGTCGATGAAGCGCCGGATCAGCCAGGCGCAGGCGATGCGGTCCACGTGGATGCCCTGGCGCGTGACCCAGGTCCGGCCCCGGAGGTCCCTCAGCGCCAGCCGGGCCGCCTCGGCCTTGGAAACGACGGCCGGGATCAGGCGGGCCTCCAGCGCCGCCAGGCCCTCCTCCACCCGGCTCCGGACGGGGGCCTCGAAGAAGTCCAGCTCCTGGATCTCCGCAAGGCGCTTGCGGAAACGCAGCAGGTGGCCTTCGGCCTCGGCGCGCCCATTCTGCTTCAGGGCCTTCGGGAGGGACCCGACCACCCCACGGACCTCCTCCGCGAGCTTCTCGTAATCGGCGCCCCGGGCCGCCCGGAAGAGGCCTCGCACCTCCTCGTCGTCCAGGCCCTCGACGAATTCCGCCTGAACCACGGAGGCCTCCCCTCCCCCCGCCTCGATCTGGCGCAACATCCACTGGAAGTCCTCCAGGGACTCCTCGTTCGCCGGGAGCACGTAGATCGAGTTCTTGAGCGCCACGGCCCCAAGGCCCTGAAGCTGTCGCCAGGTCTTGACCCGGAAGTAGGCCGGGGTCGGGGGGAGCGAATGGATGAGGAGCAGCCACCGCGCGCTGGAAGGGGTCAAGGCATCACCGGACATATGAATCAAGATTAGGTACAAATGTATCTTGCTCCAGAAGCAGCGCGGCCTACTTTCGGGATTCGACGGTGTTGGACGCGATCCGGCCCCGGAGCCGCGGCACGAACGAAGGGGGAAGCATGATCCTGAACCCGCGTCGTGGTGTTCGTCCTTCATCGGGCGCGGCGAGGCCTTTGTGGACTCGGTGACCCACGGGCTCGCGGGGTGCCTGATCGAGCGCTGGGTCCTTCCGGAGCACCAGGCCGCCTACGCCCGGCGGCGCCTGGTGGTCGCCGTGGTCGCGGCGAACCTCCCGGACGCGGACGTGGTCTTCCGGCTGGCGGGTCCCGACGCCTTCGTCTTTTCGCATCGGGGCCTTTCCCATTCCCTGCTCGTCCTGCTCCTCCTGCCGCCCCTGCTGGCGCTGGGGCTGAGGCGATGGCTCGGCCTGGGCCTGGGGACCGCCTGGGGCCTCATGGCCGCCTGCGTCGGAAGCCACCTCGCGCTGGACGTCCTCACGAGCTGGGGGACCCAGCTCCTGGCGCCCTTCTCCCCGATCCGCTTCGCCCTCGACTGGGTATTCATCGTGGACCCGGCGATGCTCTCCCTGCTCGCCTTCGGTGTCGTCTACGGCCGGACCAGCGGCCGCCGCCACCGGGACCGACGGCGCGGGGCCCAGTGGGGCTTCGGCCTGCTGGGCGCCTACCTGGTCCTGGCCGCCTCCGCGCACGGGGCGGCGACGCGGCTCATCCGAAGGGAGGTGATGAAGGCGACCCCGGCGGCCCCCGCGGGCGGGACCTTCCCCGGGAGCTCCTATAGGCCGGCCCCCCTGCAGGCCGGCCCTTCCTTCCAGGTGGAGGCCGTCCCCGCCCCCCTGGCCCCCCTGCTCTGGAACGGCCTGGCGGTCACGAAGGGCGGCGCCGCCTATCACTTTTCCGTGGATCTCCTCCGGGGCGAGGCCGCGCTGAACGGCGCCCTGGCCTTGGGTCTGGACGACCCCCTCGCCCAAGCCTTCTTCCAGACGGAGGCGGGCCGGGGCTACCTCCGGTGGGCGCGGTTCCCCCGGGTGCAGCGGGCCTCGCCGGATCGGATCCTCCTGGAGGACCTCCGGTACCGCTTCAAGGGCCTGGAGGCCATGGCCCGGCCGGGCGTGATGGAGGTCGCGCGGGATCCGGGGGGCGCGATCCGCCACCGCTGGGTGTCCCAACCCCTGCCGAAATAGGATCCCCGCCACCCAGAAGGGCCACGACCTCCATTCCGCTTGGTTCCGGGACCCCATTCATGAGACCCATGGGGGGTATCCAACGTGAACGTGACCCTCATGAATCCAGACCTCTTCTCCTTCAGCGCGCGCTCGAAAGGCCGACTGGCCCCGATCCTGGCCCTGGTCGGGCTGCTGGGCTGCCGCTCCCCCGAGGCGACCCCGGCCCGGCCCGCCGGCGCCTTCATCGAGGTGGGCCCGAACATCCCGGAGGCCCCCGATCTGGCGGCGATCCTGCGTCCCTACCGGACCGAGCTGGAGGCCCGGTTCTCCCGCGTCCTGGCCGACTGCCCCGAGGGCCTGAACCGGCAGCGCCCGGACCTTCCCCTCGGCCAGTGGATCACTGACGTGATGAGGAGGCAGGCCGCCGCGCTGATCGGATCCGAGGTCCAGGTGGCCGTGACGAATTCCGGGGGCCTGAGGGAGGACCTTCCGCCGGGCCCCATCCTGCTGCGGCACGTCTACGAAGTGTTCCCCTTCGAAAACACGCTGGTGGTGGGCGAACTGAAGGGGAGCGAGCTGCGGCGCTTCGCCATGGAACTGGCCCAGACGGGCGAACCTTTTTCAGGGTTGTCGATCCGCGTATCGGGGCCCCAGGAGGCCCCCAGCCTCGACCGCCTGACCTTCGCGGACGGCGCACCGGTGGATGCGGAAAGGACCTACCTGGTGGCCACGACGGAATACCTGGTCGTGAACGGGGACAAGACCCCCACCTTGAAGACCCTCCGAAAGGTCCGAAGCCTGAGCCTGACCCTGCGCCAGGTGGCCATCGACGCGGTGGAGTCCCTCGGCCAGAAGGGGCTGCCCCTCTCCCACCCGCCCGAAACGCGCCTGTGGAGGCCCGCGGACTGGATCTACCGCCGAACGACGGGGGAACGCCGATGAAGCGCCGTGATTTTCTTTCCGCCTCCGCGGGCCTGGGGCTCGCTGGGATGGGCCTGGCCGCGCCCCGGCCCCGCAGCGGCGCCGGAACCCGCCTGCTCCTTCTGCACACCAACGACACCCAGCCCCGGATCGACCCCTTCCCGGACGGGCCCCACAAGCGCCAGGGCGGCATCGCCCGGCGGGCCACGCTGGTGCGGGAGCAGCGGGCCCTGGGCCTTCCCACGCTCCTGGTGGACGCCGGCGACGTCTTCCAGGGCACGCCCTACTTCAACGTCTGGAAGGGAAAGCTGGACTACCGGCTCATGTCCCAGATGGGCTACGACTGCGTGACGCTGGGGAACCACGATTTCGACAACGGGGTGGAGGGCCTGCTGGATGCCATGTCCGAAGCGGCCTTCCCCTTCGTGAACTGCAACTACGATTTCTCCGGGGCCCCCGCCCTGGCCGCCCGGGTGAGCCCCTACTGGATCAAGCGCTTCCCGGGCCTCTGCGTGGGCGTGACGGGGGTCGGGCCGGCCTTCGGCGGGCTGGTGAACCCCAGGAACCACGCGGGGATCCGAGACCTCGATCCCCTCGCCTCCCTGAAGCCCGTCCTGCACCGCCTTCGGGAGGAAGAGGGCTGCCACGCGGTCATCGTCCTCAGCCACCTCGGCATCGAGGCGGAACGGGCCCTGGCGCCCCAGATCCAGGAGGCCGACGTGATCGTGGGAGGGCATAGCCACACCTTCATGAAGGCGCCGGAAACCTACGGCCGGGTGCTGCTGAACCAGGTGGGCTTCGCCGGGGTCCAGCTCGGCCGGATCGAGCTGGTCTTCAACGAGCGGATGGAAAAGGTGGCCCAGCGGGCCCAGAACCTGCCCGTGGTGGCGGGCCAGGCCCTATTCGAGGCAGGACGCCATGCATCCAAAGAAGGTTGAACGCAGCCGAGTCAAGCGCCTGACGGACCTCCCCAACGTCGGGGCGGCCACCGCCGGGGACCTGCGCCTGCTCGGCATCCGGGAACCAGGCGACCTGGTGGGCCGCAGCCCCTACGGCCTGTACGACGAGCTCTGCGCCCTCACGGGGGCCCGCCACGACCCCTGCGTCATCGACGTCTTCCTCTCCATCACGCGTTTCATGGAGGGCGACGAGCCCCGTCCCTGGTGGGACTACACGGAGGAGCGCAAGCGGGCCCTCCGGAAGGCCGGGCGCTGAGGGGGCCTATTCCTCCCGCGCGGCGGCCTCGCGGAGCCAGGCCTTGGCGCGCAGGCGCTCCACGCTGGTCTCCAGGAAGAGCTCCAGTGCCTGCTTCCCCTCCAGGCCCGCCCGGGGCACCGCGGCCCGCAGGAAACCCAGGCGGGCCCCCTCCTGGAGGCGCAGGGGCAGCTGGGCCACGGGACGCACCTCCCCCGTGAGGCCCACCTCCCCCAGGAAGAGGGATTTCTCGGCCAGGAGGCGGCCCGTGGCGCTGCTCACCAGGGCGGCGATCACCGCGAGGTCCGCCGTCGGATCCTCCACCTCCAGGCCCCCGGCCACGTTCACGTAGACGTCGCGGTCGTGGAGCTGGACGCCGCCCCGTCGCTCCGCCACGGCGCAGAGCATGGACAGGCGCTGGCCGTCGAGGCCCAGGGCCGTGCGGCGGGGGATGCCCAGGCCCGCCGAGGCCACCAGGGCCTGGATCTCCACCACCATGGGCCTCGTGCCGCCCAGGACCACCGTGGCCGCGCAGCCCGGGCGCGGCTCGGCGTCCAGGAAGAAGGGGTTGCCCTCGGCGGCCACCAGGCCCCGCTCGGTCATGGCGAAGACCCCCAGCTCGAAGGCGGCCCCGAATCGGTTCTTCAGGGAGCGCAGCAGGCGGTGGTGGTGGTGGCGGTCCCCCTCGAAGCTGAGCACCGTGTCCACCAGGTGCTCCAGCACCTTGGGGCCCGCCAGGGAGCCCTCCTTGGTGACGTGGCCCACCAGCACCAGGGGGGTGCCCGTGGCCTTGGCCCAGCGGGTCAGCAGCTGGGCGCAGCCCCGCACCTGGCTCACGCTGCCGGCGCCGGCCTCGAAGTCCGGGTCGTAGAGGGTCTGGATGGAATCGATGAGCAGCATGGCCGGCCGCAGCTGGTCCGCGGCCTCCAGGATGGCCCGCACGTCCGTCTCCGCCAGCAGGTGGATGTCCGGGGCCTCGGCCCCCAGGCGCTGGGCCCGCAGCTTGATCTGCCGCTCGCTCTCCTCCCCGGAAGCGTAGAGCACGAGGCCCCCGCAGGCGGCGGCCCACTGCAGGAGGAGGGTGGATTTCCCGATGCCCGGCTCCCCCCCGAGCAGCACCACCATGCCCGGCACCACGCCCCCGCCCAGCACGCGGTCCAGCTCCGCGAGGGTCGTCGGGGCGCGCTGGGTCTCGGCCAGCTCCACCTCAGGCAGGGCGACGGGGCCGTGGTACTGGCCCTGGGCGAAGGCGCTGCGGGCCCGCTGCAGGTCCTTCTTCAGGGCGCCCCGCACCTCCTCGATGCGGTCCCAGGCCCCGCAGGCGGTGCACTTGCCCAGCAGCTTGGGGTAGCGGGCGCCGCAGGCGGTGCATTCGAACACGGGGGAGGGCTTGGCCATGGGCCCAGTCTATCGGAGCCGAGGGGTATATTCGTATTTATTTCGCCATCTCTTCCCGGGTCAGGCGGTGGATGAGGATGGCCGCCCGCTGCACGAGGCGCGGCAAGGCCTCCAGATCCGCGTACTCGCCGGGGGCGTGGCCGTGGGCTCCGGCGGCCCCGAGGCCGTCCAGGCAGGGCAGGTCCGAGGATACGAAGGCCACGTCACCGGCGCCCCGAAGGCCGGGGTCCAGGGCCTCCACCTTCCCGTAGCCCAGGTCCTGGCTGACGCGGTCCAGCTCCCGGAGGAGGGCCTGGTTTCCGGCCGTGGGAGCCATGGCCGGATAGCCGTCCGAGAAGGTGATCTCCGCGTGGGTCCGGGGCAGGTTGCGGGCGACGATGGCCCGCATCCTGGCGCGCACGGACTCCAGCTGGTCCCGGGAGAGGGTGCGCAGGTCGCCGTTGGCCAGGGCGACCGGGGGGACCACGTTGGCCTTGCCGAAGGCCGTGGCCGCGGAGCCCGAGAGGGTGGCCGTGGTACCCCCCGCCAGCACCCCGACGTTGAAGGTGAGGTAGCGCTCCGAGGCCAGCTCCTCCCGGAAGGCGTTGAGGATCCTGGCCGTTTCGAAGATCGCCCCGGCCCCCATCCCTTCGGTGAAGATCCCGCCGGAATGGCCGGTGCGCCCCCCCACTTCCAGGCGCCATCCGCTGGATCCGCGGCGGGCGATGGTGGCGGTGTTGCCCACCGCCCCCTCGAAGGCCAGGGCGGCATCGCTGCGCCGGCCCGCCTCCAGCAGGTCCTTCCGGCTCAGGGCCAGGGGCTCCCCGGGCCTTTCCTCGTCCCCGCTGAAGGCGACGATGATGCGGGTCCCCTCCAGGGCGCCGGCGGCGGCCAGGGCCCGGAGGGCGCAGAGCAGCACCGCGTTGCCCCCCTTCATGTCCTCGGCGCCGCTGCCGTAGAGCCGACCTCCCTCCCGGCGCGGCGGCGAGGCGGGGAGCACCGTGTCCAGGTGGCCGATGAGGAGCAGGCGTCGGCCCTTGTCCCCCCGCCTTTCGGCGAAGAGGTGCCCCGCCCTCTTCGTTTCCGGGGGCAGGTCCACCCAGCGGGTCTCGAAGCCCAGGGCCTGGAATTCCGGGGCCAGGGCCTCGCCCATCCGCCTCACCCCGGGCAGGTTCTCCGTGGCGCTGTCGATGGCCACCCACTTCTCCAGCAGGGCCGCGGGCTCGTCCCGGTGGGCCTCCACGTAGCGGAGGATGGCCCTTTCCACGGGGCTGAGCTCCCCCGTCCGGGCGGCGACGGGGAGGCCGCCCAGGGCCACGGAGAGGACGGCGCGCAGGGGCAGGACCATGGGATCTCCGAAGGAAGGGCGGCCCCCAAGTGTACTGGCCAGCGCCCCATGGCCATCCGGGCCCCGGGGTGACAACGGGGGGGCGAAATCCGTGGGCGTTTTTCATGCTGGATATCTAGGGATAG
>CAYSXG010000160.1:0-6846 GCA_964434895.1 uncultured Solibacteraceae bacterium
GAATGAAGGGATGGGGTCGAGTGGAATGGGAGGCCCTCAACGCTGGGGCGGGGTGCTCGAACGTGGAGTCGATGCCGAGGATGGGGAGCCCTTCATCGCGGCGGGAAGGGCCGGGGCCTGGGCGGGCGCGCTGATCGTGCTGCTCCGCTGGACCAGCATTTGGTTCAGCGCGTTGAAGGTGCTCGTGACCACGGAGCCATCGATCTGCTCGTTGGTCCGGTTCCCCCCATCGTCGTAGCCGTAGGTGAATTGCTTCAGCACCGCGCCGGTCGGGTCGCCGCTGCTGAGGGTGGCCGAGAGCAGTTCCCCGATGGCGTCATAGCCGAAGCTGTAGACCTTGGGCGTTTGGGCGTCGGCCTGCTGGCTCCAGGTCTGGATCTGTCCGTTCGCGTCGTAGGTGTAGCCGAAGGCCGAGATGTTCGCGCCCATGGAAGTGGAGTTGCTGATCTGCTTCAGGCGACGATTCCCCAGGCCGTCGAAGTAATCGAAGGCCGTCACCTGGCCGTTGGGCAGGTAGGCCTGCTTCAGGCGGGAGGTGGCCCCGTCGTAATCGAAGGAGAAGGCGCCGAGCAGGTTGGTGACCCCTTGGACCCGGCCCCCGGCGTCGAAGGAGATGGTTTCGTCCTTCCCATCCACGCTTTCCTTGATCACCCGGCCCAGTTCGTCGTAGCCGAAGGCCAGGGTGCTGGGGGGGAAGGTGGTGCTCAGGGTCGCCATGCGGCCGGCTCCCAGCAGGCCGGCGGCGATGGGATTGTAGGTGGCGGTGGTGGTGCCGAAGCCATCCGTCATGGAATGCAGGCGGTTGAAATCGGCGTCGTAGGTATAGCTCACGCCCGGCGTCGCCACTTTGGCGTTGGCGTAGGTGACGTTCTTGAGATTGTTGTCCAGGTAATAGGCGTAATTGGTGGTTTGGCCCCTCGCATCCGTGCGCGTGGATAGGCGCCCGATGCTGTCGTAGGCATAGGCGTCGGATTTGAGATCGGGGTAGATCTTGTTGACCACCCGGCCCTGGAGATCGTGCACCCAGCTGGTGATGCGGCCCTGCGGATCGGTCAGGCTCTCCAATTGGGCCCCGCAGCCGCACCAGGAGAGCCTCGTGACTCGCCCTTCCGCGTCCTGGACTTCCATCAGCTGCCGAAGGGGGTTGTAGGCCATGTAGGACCACTTGCCGAGACGGTCCTTGACCGCGGCCAAATCCAGGCGGTCGTAGCGCCGCTCTTCGGTGCTGCCGTCGGGATAGGTCAGCTTCGTCACGCGGTCCATGGCGTCGTAGTCGAAGGTCATCGCGTCGCCATCGGGGGTGGTGGCAGTGCGGACCCGGCCCACGGCGTCGTAGGTGAAGATGTTCTTGAGGCCGGCCAAGGCGCCATCCACCTCCAGAACACGCCCCTGGGCGTCGCGGATGACCGAGGTTTTCGCCCCCTTCGGATCGGTCACGGACAGGAGCTGTCCCCAGGAATTGTAGGTATAGGTCGTCACCTGCCCGGAGGCATCGGTGATCGTCAAGGGTTCGTGTTGGGTGTTGTAGGTGAATTTGGCCAGAAGAAGGTTATTCGAAGCGGGCGCGAAGGTGACATCGAAAGCGCCGGCATTCCAGCTATAGGCCGTTCCGGAATAAATGCCGATTAGGTCGATTCCATCTGGGGAATACCTCAATGAGAAAGCCCTTCCGGAGGGATCCTTAAGCGAAGTTGTTTTTGAAAAATCATTATAATAGGTGTAGTTTGAATCTTGCTGTGTTCCATCATCAAGAACGCGCGTTATTTGAATTGGCTTGTTAAAGTCATATTGTTTTTTGGGGGGAATGACATAACCGCCCAAGGCGCCACCACCGGACCCATGGGCCGAGGATGTCCCGTAAGACACGGAGCGGGCCGCGACGCCGCCGGATGAAGCACCGCAATTATTGAGGCCGGACGAGGGGCCTCCCGAGAACGTGAGGTCAGGAGCCGGATATCGAAACCAGGCTCTGCGTTCTAAGGGCTTTTTAATGGATGCTGGTGTGCTGCACCACCCTGTGTTGTCGACGGTTCTCAGGTAGTGGGTCACTTCGGCCGTGTTGAAGTCTCCGAAACCGGAGGCCATCGCCCGCTTGTCCCAGTAGTAAACATTTCGATAATTAAGGAATTGGTTACAAAAGGCTCCCGTAGGGGTGTAGGGCTCGGAGAATGGGACGGCGCCATAATTGGAAAATTCGAGCCGTTTTCGGTTGCCCATGGGGTCTTCGGTTTCAACCCATTGGTTGAACTGCGGCCCTGTCCCCGTCCGGAAGGTGGTGGTCCCATAGGGCGTCTGCATGGCGTTCACGAAATCCCCGGGCGCGTTGGGCGATTGCGCGGTTGGACCATAACTGAAAGACGAAATCAATCCGAGCTGGTCCCTCACGCTCGCCAACAAGCCATCGGGGGTGTAGGTCATGGCGGCATAGCGGCCGAAGGGATCGGTGACCTTGGTGATCTTGTAGGGATCGCCCGGGGCTTCATAGCTCAGGGTGGTCACCTGAGCCGCAGCGTCCGTGACGGTGGTCAGGCGCAGCTGAGCGTCATATCCGAAGGTCACGGCATTGCCCTGGGGATCCACCTTTTGGGTGAGGTAGAAGCGGCGAGGGGCCGTCGCGGCGCCATCGGACAATCCGTAGATCTCCTTGGAGCCATCGGCCATGGTGCGGACGTAGCTGTTCTGATTGACGAACGCGAGCTGGTCGCCCGACGTGGAGTCGTCTCGATAGCACTGCCTGATGCCGTCCCAGCCGAAGCTGTGCCATCCCCCCATCCAGTTGTACAGATTCACGACCGTCCGGGGCAAGGCCGGGTCGTCCTGGATGTAGCCACCCCAGCCGAACGCCCACTTGTAGCCGAGGTTGCTGATCCGCATGCCCTGGGCCTGATGGATGTTCCGCTGGAAGTAGGTCAGCGTGAACTCGACCTTCGGCCCACGGGGCGATCGATACGACAAGGGAATATCGACGAGGCCCAGCGCCGTCTGGGCGTTGAAGTACCCGTCCACCGGCATGCCATGGCAATCCATGGCGACCGGCGGGCAAAAGGGCCCTTCGGGGATCGGGTTATCCTCCCCCTTGCCCCAAACTTCCCGGCCCTCCTCGTCGGAGACCGCCCACCAGCCCTGGGGCAGGCTCCCTTTCGGGATGAGGCAGTACCCCGTGGCTTCGTCGTCCAGGGCCGCCCGGCTCACCCGCAGCTCGCCGTTGAAGGTGGGATCCTTCAGCACGTAGCGGTCCCCGTCGCGCGCGACCAGGGCCGCGTAATGGCCGGCCTTCCAGTGCACGAGGCTGGGCACCACCACCTCCGTCCCGGCGGGGCGGTAGGCCATTTGGAAGTCCATGCCCAGATCCGAGGCCCAGCGCTGGTTCTGCTGCAGGGACGTTCCTTCCCGAAAGGAGGTGAACGCCTCGACCTGCCCGGAGTAGCCCAGGCCCATGGACTGGCGCAGCAGGCTCAGGGCCTGGGGGCCGCAGCGGAAGGCATGGGCGGGATCCTGCTCCATGTGCCGCAGCAGCTCCTTGGCGCGCTCGGCCTTTTCGGAGGTCGAGCCCAGCAGCTTGCGGCCCCTGCTTTCCTCCAGCAGCAAACGAACCCGCTCCATGCGCCCGAGTCGAGCGTTCAATTCCAGCATTTCGCCGAAGGCCCGATCGCCGATGGCGCGCTCCGCCGGTGCCGTCGCCCCTTGGGCGATGGTCCAGGCCTGCTCCCAGACCCAGAGGGCTTTGGAATAATGCCCCGTGTGATGGTAGGCCAGGCCGACGTTGGTCCACACCGCCGCGCGCCAGGGCGAGCTCGGGTACGTGCTCAGGAACGCCGTCAGGGGCTCGACCGCTTCGGTCAGGCCCTGGGCCTGGTACTTCTCGATGGCCTCGGCCAGGGCGCGGTTCTCGTCCTCGCGGGGTTGACCCCCCACGGGCGTGAGCGGTTCGGGGAAAATATGGAGTCCGGACAGGCCCGCCACCGTGGGTTGGATCTTCGGCGACTGAGGCGCCCTGGCGTGGGCCCCGGCGGCGCCGGCCACGAGAAAACACATCAGGGCGGATGGGTGGATGCTTCGATGGAACATGCTTGCCTCTCGGTGATGGGGTGGGAAGTCCTCGTAAACCAGACGATCATCGTGCAACCCGGAGGCGGTCCATCGTCCACTTTGTATACCGTGCATAGTCCACTGATGGAAAAAGTCGTTTTAAGACATCGATGAATCACTTTTGCGATTCGGTTCTCGAGACATGAAAAGCGCCCCCGGGAGGGGGCGCTTCCTTCGGGGCGGGGCGGCTCAGCGCTTGATGGCGTGGACGCCGAAGGTGGTGCCGTTCCACACGGTGCTGCCCGAGAACACGTTGGACTCCCAGGTGTGGAAGTTCACGTTGAAGGGCTGGCTGTTGCCGGGGAAGGGAATGGTGAAGGAGGCCTGCCAGGTCTTCCCGAAGCTCAGGGAGCCCGCGACGCGGTAGACCGTGCCGTCGCCGGCGGTGTAGGTGGCGTCGAAGGCCGGGAAGGAGATGATGCGGCCCCCGACGTAGAGGCGCCGGTCGTAGACGCGGCTGATGCTGAGCGCGCCGTGCCAGCCGTCGTGGTCCATGTCCCAGGTGCCCACCCACAGGGAGCGGTCGAAGCCCGCGTGGTACTGGCCCGGGATGGGGTCGCGGCTCAGGAAGAGGCCGTAGGCGTCGTTGTTCCAGGTGGTGCTGCCCGCGGCGTTGGAGGGTTCCCAGCCGTAGGTGTGGGCCTCGAAGCGCTGGCCGGCCTGCTGGCCCGAGGAGGTGACCTGGTCCCCGCCCGCCATGAAGAACACGATGCCCTGGCCGCCGTCCGTGAGCCAGCCGTTCACGTCGTGGCTGGCGCCGTTGCCGTCGATGTAGGAGCCCAGGCGCACGGGGTCGTTGGCGGCGTCCGGCAGGCGGCGCACCACCAGCTGGCCCTTCCAGCCGTCGTGGTCCATGTTCCAGCGGCCCAGCCAGCGCTCGCCCACCTGGGTGCCGGCGTTGGGGTCCACCACGCCGTCCACCACCACGGCCCGCGTGAGGCACTTGGCCATGAAGTCGTAGGTGGTGCGCAGGTAGCTGGTGCCCCCCCAGGAATTCTTGAAGAAGAAGATCTGGTTGGTGCGGTCGTAGCCGATGAGCAGCACCGCGTGGTTGCCGGGATGCTTCTTCCGCCCCGCGTCCACGTCGGCCTTCAGGGTGGCGTTGTAGTCCATGGTGGTCACGCCGCCCGAGGTGGTGCTCTTCCAGAAGAGGTCCATGGAGATGACCACCTCCTTGCCGCTCAGGAGGGTCTGCTCCAAGGTGCTGGTGGATACGTCGGTCCCGTCCCCGAGCCACGTGAAGCCCGTCACGCCGTAGCGGCAGTCCACGGCCGACTGCCAGGGCATGTAGGTGGGGGAGTATTCCCAGGCGTCCACGTTGGCCTGGGTGACGGGGCTGGTGTCGGGGTTGTCCGTGGCCATCAGGCCCGCCGCCGCCGTGTTATCGGAGAGCAGCTTGTCCATCTCGTACTTGTAGCGGTAGGTGGTGCCGTTGCCGATGGGGACGGGGCCCGTTTCGTAGGTGGGGAGGGGGTAGCCGCCGGTCCAGGTGCGGCCGGCGTGGGCCTGGCCGTCCTCCGCGGGGATGCGGTAGTTCTTCAGCAGATCGAGGGTGTAGTAGATGTCCCCGAACTCCCAGTAGGAGGCCTGGTTCTCGTAGTGGAAGCCCTTGGTCAGCTGGTCCTGGTTGAAGGGCGTGGACTTGTAGAGGTGGTGGGTGTACTGCTCCGACAGGTCCAGGTTCAGGCTGAAGGAGCGCTTGTAGGCCGCCTCCAGGGCCGCCACCGCCGCGAAGTCGAAGCAGGTGTTGCGGGATTCCTGGTTGCGGATGGGGGTCTGGTAGCTGTCCAGGGAGTAGTAGCTGGGGTTGTAGGGGCCCGAGGGGGATGGCAGGAGGCTCAGGAAGGCCTGGCGCCGGAGCTGGTGGGCCAGGGGCACGGGCGGGTGCGCCGCCGGGGCCGGCTGCACCGGGATGAGCTGGCCCAGGGCGTTGATGACGTGGGGCCGGCCCTCCACTTGGGTCATGCCGCGGATGCCCATGTCGCCGTAGTGGCGCTGATATTCGGGACTGCCTGGTCGGGGGGGAAGGCTGATGCCTTGGGCCTGGAGGGAGGGGATCGAGAGGCTCCCGGCCACGAGGAGGGCGGGGAGGGACAAAGCGAGGGGGCGGCGCATGGCGGCTCCAAAGGGGGCGGGCTCGATCCTGGCGGGACCGGGCCGGAAGTGGAAGATTGAAGAAAGTCTTTCATTTATTGTGGATATTCGGTTTATCCGGGATGGAAGGGCCCCGCGAGCGGTCGGTTCTTCTGGGCGAAGGCCCGGATCCTGCCTGACGAATAAAAATCCTCGCCCCGGACATCCGGCGGGGGGCCCGGCCCGTAGGGGCTCTTGGAAGCACCCCACCCTTTCTGGAGGAAGTCCATGCCCCGCGTCCTTTCCAACGTTCTCATCCGCCTGGTGGCCGCGGCCACCCTGCGCGCCGCGCTGCACGCGGCCCCGCCCCCCCTCCTCTCCAGCCATCGGGAGGCCCCGAACATCACCAAGCACCCCAAGGTGGACGGCACGGACTTCTACATGTTCCGCAGCTACGAGACGGGCCGCGAAGGCTACGTCACCTTCGTCGCCAACTACAACCCCGTCCAGGCCACCTACGGCGGCCCCAACTTCTTCACCCTGGACCCCGACGCCCTTTACGAGATCCACGTCGACAACAACGGCGACGCCAAGGAGGACCTCACCTTCCCGTTCCGATTCAGCCAGACCCTGGCCAACGGCCGCACCGGCAACGCCCTGAACGCCGGCGCCAAGCAAGTGGCG
>CAYSXG010000161.1:0-6787 GCA_964434895.1 uncultured Solibacteraceae bacterium
CCCAGGCGGCTGAACTGCCCGAAGACGGCGCCCTCCTGGCAGGCGTGGAACCAGGTCGCCGCCTCGTCGCGGTGGCCCCGGGAGAGGGCGAGGTAGCCGCGGTAGAAGGCCACCACCGAACCGCGCGGGCGGTCCTTTTCGTCGATGAGCTCGGCCTCGAAGCGGTCCAGCATCCCCAGATAGAGCCAGCTGTTCTCCGCGCCGGAATTCATGAGCGCCGAGGGGCCCAGGGCGTTCCGCCGATCCAGGGCGTCCTTGGCGAGGTCCAGGAGTCCGGCGGTCCTGGCCGCATAGCCCAGGCCCGTTAGCAAGGTGGGCGCATAGGGATGGACCCGCAGGGCCCGCTGCAGGATGGTCAGGGCTCCGCGCTGGTCGCCGGCGTCCGTCCTCAGCTGCACCAGGAGGAACACGGCCTGCGGCAGGTCGGGAGAGAGATCCAGTGCTTTGAGGAAGCAGCCCTCCGCCTCGGGCCGCAGGGCCGCGTCGCTGGTGGGGTCCACCAACAACAGTCGGTAGAGGAGATCGCCGCGGAGGAAGAGGGCCGAGGGGCAGTCCGGCTCCTCCTTCAGGATCTGGGAGGTGAGGTCCAGGGAGGGTTTGATCTTCTGGAAGTCCCAGGAGCCCTCCAGGGCCGCCAGCAGCTTCCAGAAGTTGCCGGCTCCCGCGGGTGGAAGGGCGGCGGCCAGCGCTGGATCCACTGGTTGCGGGAGCTGGCGCAGCATGGCCTCGATGGCACCGCGGGGGTCGCCCTTCTGGTTGCCCGCGCGCCAGGCGTCCTGGCTCTGCTTGCGGTAGCGGGCCAGCGTCGCCGAGCGCCAGCTGAGGTCCAACTGATCGCCGTCGCGCCGCCCGCGGACTTCGACGAGGAGGGTTCCCTCGGTGAGGCCCTCGGGAAGCGGGGAGCCCGGCCGCCGTTCCGGGAGCACCGCGAAGCCGTCCGTCTCCAGCTGCCACTGGGCCAGCTGCTGCAGGGCCCGAGGGTCCACGCCCGCGTCCCCCGGGGCCGCCATGAGGTAGATGGTGGGCGCTTTGGGCGACTTCGCGGCGATCGCCCAAAGCGCGGCGCCCAGCAGGATCAGGCCCGAGGCCCAGAGCCAGGGCCGGGCGCGGAGCCAGGGAGATCGCGCGGGATGGTCACGCAACTCGGAGGGCATTGGCAGGGGGATTCCGGTTTCAAGCTACCAGAACCCATCGGCAGGCCGGGCTGGGCACAGTAGGATCGGACCCAGATGCGACCCTGCTGCTGCTCCTTCCTTCTTCTGTCCTCGGCGCTGCTGGGCCAGGACGCCGCCGCCAAGCTGCAGAAGCAGGAGGACGCCATCATCCAGCGCTACCGCCAGGGCGCGCGGCCCCGCACGCCGGCGGTCCGCGGGCCCCTGCTTTCGGAGGGGGTGCCCAGCATCGGGGGGTTGCGCGGGGCCAAGTGGTGGTGGGTTTACGGGTCACCCCTGAAGGACGCGGGAGACCTGCGCACCGGCGAGCTAACGCGCATACCCGCCGGCACGGGCTCGGGCTTCGTCTGGGACGAGGCGGGCCACGTGGTGACGAACTATCACGTGGTGACGGTGGAAAAGGAGCAGGTGGTGGAGGAGCCCGACGAGCTGCGGGTCACCCTCGCCGACGGCCACACCTACCAGGCCCGGGTCATCGGCCGCAGCCTGGCCTACGACCTGGCGGTGCTCCAGGTCTTCGCTCCGCTGGAGTCCCTCAAGCCGCTGCCCATCGGCTCCAGCCAGGATCTCGTGGTGGGCCAGACCGTGCTCGCCATCGGCAACCCCTTCGGGCTGGACCACACCCTCACCAAGGGCGTGATCTCGGCGCTGAACCGGGACCTCGCCACGGACTTCAACACCCGCATCCGCGGCGTCGTCCAAACCGACGCCGCCATCAATCCGGGCAACTCGGGCGGTCCCCTGCTGGACAGCGCGGGCCGCGTCATCGGGATGAACTCGGCCATCCCCGCCGCCACCGGCGCCTCGGTGGGCATCGGCTTCGCGATTCCCATCGACACCCTGAACCGCGTCGTGCCGGTGCTCATCCGCCGCGGCCAGCTCTACCGGCCCCGCATGGGCTTCGGCACCCTGTCCGACGACCAGGCCGTGCGCCTCGGCGTCCCCCGCGGCGTCATCGTCGGCGAAGTGGAGGCGGGGAGCCCCGCGGCCAAGGCCGGATTGAAGGGCGTCGCCACGGACGCGGAGCACCGGATCACCGCCCTGGGCGATATCATCGTGGCCCTGGACGGCAAGCGCCTTTCCACCAGCGGCGAGATGTTCGCCCTCCTGGAGCAGGCGGAACCCAAGGACGAGGTGGTCCTTGATGTGATGCGCGGAGAGAAGGTGGAACGCCTGACCGTGAAGCTGAAGGACCTGGCCAAATAACTCGCTAGTGGGCCTTGCGGGCCGCGGCCTTCTTGGAGGCTGGCTTCGGCGCAGCAGCTGCCGCCGGGCGCATGCCGGGGTCCTTCCAGATGAGGGGCACCTCGAGGGGGTCCTCCACCCCGCTCAGCGTGAGCACCAGCAGCGCGTCCTCCGTGGGTTCGCCGTCGCGGTGCAGGTCCAGGCTCTGCTCCTTGGCCTCGACCTCAGGAAGGATGCCCACGCTGTAGCCCTCGCCCTTCACCTCGGCTTTGAGGATCTTGAAGGGCTGCTCGCCCTTCAGCTGCAGGGTGGACACACGCTGCTTCGGGTCCTCGAAGACGATGCGGCCGGGCGTCGGCTTGATGGGGCGCCGCAGCTCCCAGTCCAGGTAGAGGGTGAACTTGGGCTGGAGGGGTGCATTGCTGTCCACCTCCAGGATCTCTAGGCCCGCCGACACGCCGGGCTTGAGGAGGCGGGGACGCAGCCTGACCCGCAGCTCGGCCTTGGCGCCCTTGCCGACGATCTCCGTATCCAGGTAAGGCGCGAGCTTCTGCTTATTGGCCAGCTCGACTTTAAGGGCCTCGCCGGTCTCCCGGGCGAAGAGGAAGGCGGCCTGGGGCGATTCCTGGACGCCCACCTGTCCGAGGCTCTTCTTGGCGTTGTCCACGGTGAGGTCGGGGCGGATCTGCATATCCACGCGGAAGGTGAAGCGCTCCTTCCCGTCCGCGGTCTCCAGGCGGATGGCCCGGCGCTGGTAGGCGTCCCAGCCCGTGGGATCCACGCGCATGACGGCCTTCCGCGTCTCGCCCGGCGCGAAGGGCGTCTTGAAGGGCTCCTCATCCATGTTGGTGCCCGGGCTGTTGTCGCCGAGGCGGAATTGGAGGGGCTTGCCGCTCACATTGGTGATCTTGTATTCGAGGACGTGCACCTCGACGGGGCCGATGTCGCCCAGGCTCTGGGGCTTGTCCGGCTCCACCTTGAAGCGGTACTTCCAGGCTTCGGGCTTGGCATCCTTGGCCACGGGCGCGCCTGGCGCGGGCGCCGCCTGGGCAGGGATCGGCCGGGCCACGGGGCCCTGGGGAGACTGGAGAAGGAGGAGGAGCATCAGCATGGTCGGGCCTGGAAAGGAGGGTCGCCCTCCAGTGTGCCGCAGCCTCGCCATGGGTCCCGTGAAGAAGTGTTCAGCCCAATGGAAGGTGAGGTCCTACTTGATGGAGCAGCCCCGGCTGGGGCTCTGCTTCGCCTCCACGCTCCGGCCCGCGAGCAGGGACTGGATGGCCTCCTCTAATTCCTGGCGCTTGGCCCCGGGACGTCCCCAGGTGTCGTCGAGCCGGCCGTGATAGACCAGTCGGCGCTGAGCGTCGAAGAGGAAGAAATCGGGGGTGCAGAGGGCCCCGAAGGCCTGGGCCTGCGCGCCGCCCTCGTCCTTCAGGTAGGGGAAGGCGTAATGCTTCGCCTCGGCCCGGCCCCTCATGGCGGCCAGGCTTTCGTCGGCGTAGGTGCTGGCGTTGGCGTTGAACCCGAAGGTGGCCATTCCCGCGGCGTAGCGCTTCGCCAGGTCGTTGATGCGATCCTCGGTGTCCCGGACGTAGGGGCATTCGGCGCTGAGGAAGACCACCAGCAGCGCCGGCGTCTTGGCCTCGCCGCTGCCGTGGGACTTCCCGTCGGTGCCCTGCAGGTGGAAGGCGGGCAGGGCCTCTCCGAGCTGCAGGCGTTTCGGGGTCTGAGCAAAGGAGGAGGCGCAGAGGACCGGGACGAGGAGCAAGGGCAGCAGGCGTCGCATCTTCACCTCCACTTGATGGAGCAGCCCATGGAGGGCCGCTGCATGGGCTCGGTCTCGGCCCCGGCCAGCAGGGCCTCGATGGCGGCCTTCAGTTCCTCATGCTTCACGGCAGCGGGGTCCTTCCAACTGTCATCCAGGCGGCCCCGGTAACGCAGCCTCCGTTCCTGGTCGTAGAGGAAGAAGTCCGGCGTGCAGACGGCGCCGAAGCGGCGGGCCACGGCCTGGTCCTCATCATGGAGGTAGGGAAAGACGAAGCCCTTCGCTGACGCGCGCTCCCGCATGGCTTCGAAGCTATCTTCCGGATAGGCCACCGCGTCATTGGGATTGATGCCAACCACGGCGCACTCGCCGGTGAAGCGCTTGGCCAGGGCGTTGATGCGGTCGTCCACCGACTGCACGTAGGGGCAGTGGTTGCACATGACCACCACCAGCAGCAGGGGCGCCTGGAAGTCCTCACGCGCCCAGTCGCGGCCGTCCACCCCAGGCAGGGAGAAGGCGGGGCAGGGGCTGCCCAGGGGGACCATGGTGGATTCCAGCAGGGTCATGGGAACTCCTTCGAGCGGATCGCGCGACATGGTATCGCCATCGCCGACTACCCGGGCGCGGCGCATCCGTGTCAGGATCAGCGCACCACCCCTTCTGAAAAGCCTGATGCCGCCTCTTCCCCGCCTGCATTGGTCCACCCTTGGCGCAGCCACCGACGGCTGCGAATCCTATTGGGCGGGCGCCTGGGAGGTGACGGTGGACCGCGGGAACGCCCCCGCGCTGCCGCCCAAGGATGTGGATCTCTGGGTGATCAGCGCCGACATCGCCTGGCCGCCGCCGGAGCTGGGCCGCCTCGTGAGCGAGGTGGGCGCGCTGCCGGTGCTGCTCCTGCGCCGTCCCGATGCCGCGGCCTTCGACGCCAAGGCGCTCTCGGCCTGGAGCGAGCTGGGCTCCGTGCGCTGGGGGCTCCTCGCGCCGGAACCGCCGCTGCCGGGCCTGCGCCCCCGCGGCGGGCACACCACCCAGCTCACCGCCTCCCAGGCGCTCTCCTTCGGCCTCGTCGGCATGAGCGCCGCCATGCAGGAAGTGATGGCCCGCGCCCGGGCCGCCGCCTCCACCCGCGCGACCGTGCTGCTCAGCGGCGAGAGCGGCACGGGCAAGGAAGTGGTGGCGAAGGCCGTCCACCGCATGAGCCCTGACGCCGCCGAGCCCTTCGTGGCCGTGAACTGCGGCGCCATCCCCGAGAACCTCATCGAGAGCGAGCTCTTCGGCTACACCAAGGGCGCCTTCACGGACGCGCGCAAGGACACCCCGGGCAAGTTCCGGGAGGCCCACGGCGGCACCATCTTCCTGGACGAGGTGGGCACCATGCCCCTGGCGGCCCAGGTGCGCCTGCTCCGCGTGCTGCAGGAGCGCGAGGTGCAGCCCCTGGGCGGCGGCGGCCCCGTGAAGGTGGAGGTGCGCGTCGTCGCGGCCACCAACTCGGACCTGTGGGCCAAGGTGAAGGACGGCAGCTTCCGCGAGGACCTCTTCTACCGCCTGGATGTGGTGCCCATCACCCTGCCGCCCTTGAGGGACCGCCGGGAGGAGATCCCCTTCCTCGCCCAGCACTTCCTCATCCGCAAGGCCCGCGAGCATGGGCTCTACCCCAAGGCGCTGCACCCCTCCGTGGACCCGCTCCTCATGGCCATGCCGTGGCCCGGCAATGTCCGCCAGCTGGAGAACGCCATCGAGCGCGCCATCATCCTCAGCGCCAAGCGGCCGGTGCTGGTGCGGGAGGACTTCGCCTTCCTGGTGGAACGCACGGCCGAGGCCGCCGCCGCCGTCGCGGCCCTGCCCCCCGTCCCTGCCATGGCGCAGCCGGGATCGGAGCCCGCGGGTCTCGGCTTCGACCTGCCGCCGGATGGCCTCGACCTCAACCAGGTGGTCACCGAGGTGGAGAAGAAGCTCATGCTCCAGAGCCTGGCCGCCACCCGCGGCAACAAGAAGCGGGCCGCGGAACTGCTGGGCCTCAAGCGAACGACCTTCCTGGAAAAGATGAAGCGCCTGGATCTCGAAGAGGACCCCGGAGCCGAAGCGGAAGAAGGGTGACGGAAGCTTGGGCCCCGCGGCCAGAGCCACCGGATTCCGCGTCGCCCTGGTAGCCGGTGGCCTGGAGCCGGTAGCCTGGAAAGATGGCGCTGCACACCCGTTGGAGATTGAACCTGCCGGAGACCCAGGAGGAAGGGCTCTGCGCCTGGCTGGACGCCCAGGGCGCCTCAGCCTATTACCGCGAGGCCGATCCGCCCCGCGCCTTCTTCGCCTACTTCCCGCCGGACCAGGCTCCGCCGGACCCGCGCGGATTGGCGAGCTTTCCCGGCGTGGCGCTGCTGGAGCAGGAGTGCTTCGCCGATGAGGATTGGCTGGCCAAGAGCCGCGAGGGCTTCGGCTCCTTCGTGGTGGGGCGGCGCTTCTTCGTGCGCCCTCTCTGGGAGGACATGCCCGCGCCGGATGGCCGTATGGCCCTGGTGGTGAATCCCGGCCTCGCCTTTGGCACCGGCGGCCACGAGACCACGCGGCTCTGCCTCGAGCTCCTGGAGCAGCTGGCGGATGCGGGGGAGCTGCGGGGACCGGTCCTCGATATCGGCGCGGGCACGGGCATCCTGGCCCTGGGCGCGCACCT
>CAYSXG010000162.1:0-6784 GCA_964434895.1 uncultured Solibacteraceae bacterium
ATGTTCGACGACGCGCGCCTCAGCGACGTCTTCGTGGGCATCGACCGCTGCGTGGCCGAGGTGCTCAAGCGCTGCTGACGGGCCATTGCGTCCCTTCATCCGATTTCTGGGCCGCGTGGCTCGGCCTAGAAGCGCACGACGAAGGAGATGGAGGCGTAGGGCAGGCCCGCATGGAGCTCCAGGCCGACGCCGCCCCCCATCCGGTAGCCGACGATGAAGGCCCCCCGGTAGCTTTCGCGGGTGCTTTCCTGGCTCTCGGGAGCGTTGGAATCCTCCTGAATCCGATTCATGGAGGCGCTGGCGCCGATGAACCAGCCCCGCTCCGCTTGATCATCGCGGTTCCGGCCGCATCAGGCCTTGCAGGGCCTGCAGGAGGGCCTGGAAGCGGTAGGGCTTCTGGAGGAAGGCCGCGCGCCCCTGTTCCAGGAGGGGGCGCACCACCTCCCCGGCGTCGTAGCCGCTGGAGAGCAGGATGGGCTGGTGGGGGGCCAGGGCGCGCAGGGCCTTGAAGGTCTCGGCGCCGTCCATCCTCGGCATGGTCAGGTCCAGCACCACGCACTGGAAATCCGCGGCCCGGTTGCGGAAGCATTCCATGGCCTGGATGCCGTCCTCGGCCTGGACCACCTGGTAGCCGGCCATTTCGAGCATGTCCTTCAGGGCGTGGCGGACATCGGGCTCGTCGTCCACCAGGAGGATCCGCCCGTGGATGGGGGCCTCCGCCGCGGCCGGGGAAGGCTCCGCCTCCGAGGCCCGGGCGGCCTTGGAGGCCGGAAAGACGATCCGGAAGCGGGACCCCCTCCCGGGCTCGCTCTGGATGTGGATGCCCGCCTTGTGGCCCCGGAGGATGCCCTGCATGGCCGAGAGGCCCAGGCCCCGGCCGGTGCTCTTGGTGGTGAAGAAGGGGTCGAAGATCTTTTCCAGGACCTCGGGGCCCATGCCGCTCCCGGTGTCCGAGACCTCCAGGGCCGCGTGGGGGCCGGGGGCGAGGCCCTGGCCGGGATAGTCCAGGCGCAGGGAGGCCTCGTCGAGGTCCAGGGGGGCGGTGGAGAGGGTGATCGAGCCCTCCTGGTCCTGGATGGCCTCGCTGGCGTTGATGACCAGGTTCATGACCACCTGCTGGATCTGCGTGGCATCGGCGTCGATGAGGGGCAGGCCGGGATCGGGGCGGAAGCGCAGGGCCACCTTCTTGGAGATGGAGACCGTGAGGAGGTTGGTCATCTCCTCCACCACCTGGTTGAGGTCCAGGGGCCTCACCACGAAGCGGCCCCGCCCGGAGTAGGCCAGCATCTGCCGGGTCAGGTCCGAGGCCCGGGACATGGCGCTCTCGAGGTTGGAGAGGAAGGCGTGCACCGCGCTGTCCCGGGGCAGCCTCAGCTGGGCCAGGTTCAGGTTGCCCATCATGGCCGTGAGGAGGTTGTTGAAGTCGTGGGCGATGCCTCCGGCCAGGACGCCCAGGCTCTCCAGCTTCTGGGACTGGCGCAGGGCCTCCTCCGAGCGCTTGCGCTCGGTGATGTCCTGGAAGACCGAGAGCAGGGTGGGCGGGTCCCCGGGCTCGAGCACCATCATCCGGGAATCCACCGGGAAGGGGGTGCCGTCCATGCGGAGGTGCCGCAGCTCGATGAAGGGGACCTCGCCGCCCTCCAGCAGGACCTTCTCCCGCTCGGCCACCGTGGGCAGGTCCTCGGGGGGGATGAAGTGGTAGACCATGCGGCCCACGGCCTGGGTGGGGTCCTCCAGGCCCACGGCCTCGGCGGCGGCCTGGTTGGCGTAGAGGACGCGGCCGTCCCGGTGGATCACCACCCCCAGGGGGATCTCCTCGAATAGGCGCCGGAAGCGGTGCTCGCTCTGGCGCAGGGCCTCCTCCGTCTGCACCCGGCGGGTGACGTCCAGGAAGACGACGAAGGAGCCCGCATAGCGCCCTTCGGGGTCGAAGCGCGGCACCGCGTTGATGGTGAGGATCCTCTCCTCCCCAGTCTGGCGATGGATCCTCAGCTCGTAGGTGGAGCGCTGGCCCTCCTGGCGCTGGCGGGTCTGGCGGTGCAGGACCCCCAGCTGGTCTGCGGCCAGGAAGTCCGTGATGCAGCGCCCCGGCAGCCCTCCGGGCGCCACGCCGAAGACCGAATGGGCCGCGCTGTTGGCGAACTCGAAGATCTCGCGCTCGTCCACGATGGCGATGCCCTCGGCCACGGACTCCACCAGCTGCCGGTAGCGCTCCTCCGCCACCACCCTGGACGTGATATCGATGGCCACGGCCACCCGGGCCGGCCTCCCCTCGAAGAGGATGCGGTGGGAGCTGCATTCGGCGATGAAGGGCGTGCCGTCCTTGCGGCGGTGGCGCACGGTCTGGGCCTGGCGGTGGCCGGGATGGGTGTGCTCCAGGCCCGGTCCGGCGGAGACGGCCTCTCCCGGAAAGCCCAGGTCCTCCATGCGCATCTTGAGGAATTCCGCGGCGCTGTACCCGTAGGCCCGGACCGCCGCCTCGTTCACCGCCAGGAAGCCGCGGGTGGCCGGGTCCCAGATGAAGGAGGGCACCGGGAGGGCCTGGAAGGCTAGGCGATAGAAAGCCTCGGAGATCGGGGGGTGGGGGTCCATTCCATCCAGTTCAGAATTCTTCCATGATGCCTTGAATCCCGTGGACGCGGACCATCCGACGCAGGGCGGGGTCCCGGAGGGTGTTGGCCACGCCCACGCGCTCGTCCGGGGGCAGGGACTTCACCCAGGGGGCCCCGTGGCCCAGCACCACCTTGGGCGCCCCCATGCGCAGGCTCTGGTCCAGGGCCTGGAGGACCCGGGCGGCGATGGGCTCCTGGTCCCGCCAGGGGGAGGCCGCCAGGGCCTCCAGTTGGAGGGGGTGGAGGGGGGCCTGGATGAGCCCTGCCAGCGTCTCGCCGTTGAGCCAGCGGTGCTGGAGGAAGGCCAGGAGGACCCCGGCGTCGGGCACCTTCCACACCAGGCGCCAGAGGGGCTTGGGGGCCAGGGCGGCCAGGCTGCGCCGCTCCCCGAGGGTCATGCCCGGCCAGAGGGACTGCAGGCGCTCGCTCGCCTGGTGGCGGGCGTGGGGATGGGCCCCCGCGTCCCATGCCACGGAGGCCAGCACCCGCCAGGGCAGGCGGCCCAGGAGCTTGGAGCGGAGGTGGGCGGGGGCCTTGGGGTGCTGGGCGATCCAGCGGAGCAGCACGGGCCTTTTCTGAATGTCTTCTACGGCCGCCGCCGCCTCCAGCCAGCCCTTGGGGGGCGAGGGATGCCTCAGCCTTCGCAGGAAGACCGGCCAGGACATCTCGGGGGGCAGGGGCCAGGACATGGGTGGACCAGTATGGGGGTTTCGGACCCGGGTTTTCGAGGCCCTGCCCGAACCAAGCCGGGCCCGCATTTCCGGCCGGGGTGCATGCGCGGCGTCCATTGGGAATGCCTACAATCTATCCGGAACCGGGCAGGCATTTCCGGGCGGGGTGCACTAGGCTGGAAGCCATGGAGCCCGCCTTCACCATCCTGGGACGGGGCCGCGCCGGGCGCGCCCTGGCCGAGGCCTGGGGGGACGTGGCCCTGGCCTCCCACGAGGCCCGTCCCGAAGGCCTGGTGCTCCTGGCGGTGCCCGACGACGCCGTGGCGGGTCTGGCGCGGGCCTTCCCGGGCCGCTGCGTCCATCTCTCCGGCAGCCTCCAGCTGGAGGGCGTCCCCTGCGCCCACCCCCTCACCAGCTTCGACGGCCGCCGGGCGGACTGGACGGGCACGCCCCTGGCCCTCACGGGCGGGCTCCCGGATGCCCTGGTCCGGGCCTTCTGCCGCCTGGGCCTCCAGCCTTTCCCTCTGCCCCCGGAGCTCAAGCCCCTCTACCAGGCCGCGGCGTGGCTCAGCTCCGGCCACGCGGCCACCCTCTGGCTGGGGGCGGCCTCCCTGCTGGCCCGTCATGGCGTCGTCCTGCCGGGCCGGGGCCTGCTGCCCCTGGCGGAGGCCACGCTGAGGAACGTGGACCGGCTGGGGGTCCAGGGCCGCACGGGCCCCTTCGTGAGGGGGGACGAGGCCACCATCGCCCGGGACGCCGAGGCCCTGCCCGAGGCGTGGCGGGAGGTTTTCCTGGACCTGGGGAGGCTGCGTGTTTAGGCCCCCCCTCCCGCTGCGGGCGGAGACCCCGGCCCGCTGGGCCGCGGCGGCCCTGGGGGACCCCGAGGCGCTGCTTTCGGACCACGCCCACAACGAGAAGAAGGCCGCCCTCACGGCCCTCTCCCTCTCCGGCAGCTTCCCGGACCTGCCCCGGGCGACCCTGCTGCTGGCCCGGCTGGCGGAGGAGGAGCTGAACCACTACCGGCGGGTGCTGGAGGCCCTGCAGGGCTTCGGCTGGAGCCTGAGGCCCGACGGGGGCAACGCCTACGCCCAGGGGCTCCTGGCCCACGCCCAGGAGCCCCGGGGCAGCGAGCTGCGCCTGCTGGACCGGCTGCTGGTGAGCGCCCTCATCGAGGCCCGCAGCTGCGAGCGGCTCCACCTGCTGGAGCAGGCCAGCCGCCTCCATCCGGAACTGGGCGGGGCGGGCTGGCTGGACTTCCTCTTCGAGCTGGAGCGCTGCGAGGCCGGCCACGCCCTCGCCTACCTGCGCCTGGCGGAGGACCGCTTCGGCGAAGGGGAGGTCCAGGCCCGCCTGGACCGCTGGCTGGACCGGGAGGCGGAGGTCGTCCGAGGCCTGCCCTGGCGCTCGGTCGTGCACTGAACGCCTACCCTTCCACCTGCTCCCGGAACCGGCGCGCGGCCAGGGCCAGCCCTTCGACGTGGCCGTCCACCCAGCTGGCCACGATGAGCATGAAGTCGTCGCAGCCCACGGCGGCCCGGTAGTCCGCCAGCCCGCCCGGATGCTTGCCCCCCTGCAGGATGGGCATGAGGGGGCGCGACCCCTCCCGGGGCTGGAAGGCCGCCCGAAGGAAGCGCCGGGCCCGCTCCGGGGGATACTGGGGCGTGGCGAAGGGGCCGGGGGTCACGCACCAGTCGGCCCCCAGCCGCCTCATCCATCCGCACACGACGGCGTCCGAAAGCCCCCATCCGCCGTGCCGGGTGAACAGGTCCGAAAAGGTGTTGTGGGCCAGGATGGGGCAGCGGCCCTCCCGGGCCAGGCGGGGCAGGATCCCGGGCCCCTGGATGAAGGGGGCGACGAGGACGCCGTCCACCCCCGCGCGGCCGGCCAGCTCCCAGCGTCGCTCCAGCTCCTCCGGCTCGCAGATCAGGTTCGCGAGGTAGAGCTTAGGCTCCCCGCTGCGCTCCCGGGCCTCGTCCCGGGCCCTCACCATGGCGGCCAGGTGCTCCCGGAAGGCCGCCTCGTCCGAGAAGCAGGCCAGTTCGTCGTCCTTGACCAGGTGGAAGCCCCCCACCAGCACCTCGCGGTTCAGGCGGGCCATGGTCGCCGTATCGAGACCGACGCCGGGCCTCATGGAGCGGCAGAGGAGGGGGCCCTTGGGGACCCCGAGGCGGGCGCGGATCCCCTCCACGCCGAAGGCCGGGCCGGGGCCGAAGGCGGAGGGCAGGGCCGCGTCGACGAGGCGGAAGGAGGTGAGGAAGCCCAGGCGCGGCAGCTCGCCCACCAGGACGTTCAGGACCTGGCTGGGGCGGCCCGCCAAGAGCCGCAGGGGAAAGGCCAGCTCCACCTCCCAGGCCTCGGAGGCCGGCCCTTCGGAGGCGGGATAGACCTCGGTGGAGAGCGAGTAGGGGGGAAGCTCGGCGCGGGGGGCCGGCTCCGCGGCGCGGATGGAGCGCACCCGGATGGTCCAGCCCCTCATGGGGTTCGGAGACACGAAGCCGCGGATGCTCACGGTGGCCGCGCTCTGCTCCATGGCCATGCCCCGGGCGGCCTCCTCCGCGCCGCAGGCCGCGGAGATCCGGTAGGTGGCCAGGAGGTAGTCCTCCGGATCGAGGTCCTCGGACCAGGCGTAGAGCTCGGGATGGGCGCAGCGCGTGGGGTGCCCGGAACTCATGCCAGCCATTCCGTCAGGGAGGTCGCCATCTTCCAGTCCTCGGGGGTCGTGAGCTTGATGTTGGCCCTCTCCCCGGGCACGGCCCGGATGGGCAGGCCGAGGCGGAGGAAGAGCTGCAGAAGGGACTGCTCGGACCATCCCCGGGCCTCGGCCTCCTCCAGCACCCGGCCCAGCAGTCCCCGCTCGAAGGCCTGGGGGGCCTGGAAAAGACCCAGCTGCTCCGGGCCATAGCCTTCGATCACCCGGCCCTCGCCCAGGCGGGCCACTGGGGCGTCCGGCTGGAGGAAGGCCCCCGCCGCCCCCGTCTCCCGGGCGGCGGCGGCCACCCGGCGCATCAGGCCAGGGCTGGCGAAGGGGCGGGCGGCGTCCTGCACCAGGACCCAGGGGCGGGTGGCCGCCTCCACCAGGCGACCCACGGTCTCCTGGCGGGTGGCCCCGCCGGGAAGGCCCCGGCAGCCGGGGCAGAGTTCGGGGACCCGGTCCACGTGCTCCGGGGCCACGGCCACGAGGACCTCCGAAGCCACCCCTCGGGCCTTGAGGGCCAGCCAGCTCACCAGGGGCCTCCCGTGCAGGGGCAGGAGGGCCTTGGGTCCCATCCCCAGCCGCTCCCCGCGACCCGCCGCCGGGATCAGGACGCTCAGATCCGCCAGAGGGGGCTCCGGAGGCGGGGCGGCGCTCATCGGGGCACCCCCCGCTCCTGGGAGCCCAGGCGCTCCCGAAGCTCCACCAGGAAGGGATCCTCCCGGCGGGAGAGCAGCTGGGCCGCCAGGGCCCCCGCCCGGGCCCATCGACCCTCCCTCAGGGCCCCCCGCAGGCTGCAGTAGCCCCTC
>CAYSXG010000163.1:0-6777 GCA_964434895.1 uncultured Solibacteraceae bacterium
GGTCGTCATCGTGGCGTGGGCGTTGGTGTAGTTGGTGGGCAGCTCGACCGTATTGCCCAGGCAGTTCTTGACGTTCACGCTCAGCATATACGTGATGGGGTCCGTGATGGTTCCGACGGACACCAGGCTGTCGACGTAGGCGGTCCCGTCCGTGATGTTGGTGAAGTCCTGGTCCACGGGCAGCTTGGCCGTGAACACCTTGCTCCAGGTGGCTCCGACGGTAGGGTTGTCGTAGTAGGGCTGGCTGTTGCCCTGCACCACGGCCACGTTGTCGGTCCAGGAAACGTAGCTCGGATTCCGCATGGCCACCCAGTTCAGGCTGCCCGCGTTGTGGAACAGGGCGGAGGAACCGGATCCGAGGGCGACGGTCAGGGTGTGGATGCCCTTCTGCAGCTGGACCGTGTAGGTCTTGTCGCAGCTGGAACTCGGATTGTCGTCGTCCAGCTGGTTCGTGCCCTCGGGCCCTTGCAGGGTCACGCGGTTGCGGGGCTTGTCGATGCCGCCGGTGAGGTGGGCGGAAACCTGGTAGGTCGCGGGGGCGGGGGTGTAGAAGGTGTAGGAGTTGAAGGCGTTGTTCTCCTGCTGGAAGAAGTTCACCACCAGCGTGAAGCCTTCCCACAGCGAGGCGAAGGCGAGATTCGCCGCGGTGCCGGTGAGGCCCGTCACCTGCTGGGCGTAGCTCTGGTAGGTGTCGCTGTTGTTGACGTACATGTTGCCGAGGTTGGCCATCGACTTGGACACGTAGTCGTCGTAGGAGCCCGAGTTGACCAGGCTGAAGGGGATGTTCATGGAGCGCGCGTTGAAGTGGCCGATGCCGTCCACCTCGTAGTGGATGCGCAGCTTGTTCCGGACATCCATGGACTTGATCTGGGCCATGGCCGGGGCGGACGAAGCTCCGGCGACGAGCGCCAGCGTCGGAACGAGACGGGACACGCGGGACAAATTCAAGGGGCCTCCTGAAATAGAAGTCATCAAAGTGAGGTTTAGGGAACAAAAACAGCGTGAGATATTGATATAAATCAATAAAAACCTGCAAGCCCTATCAAGGCCCTTGCCTGATGATGGGGAGGCAACTCTATGCTTGAACAATAGCATGGGGGGATCGCCCGCGGGAATCCATCGATGAGCTCCGCGTGCTTCGCGGCCCCGTTCATTGACGGCCGGCGCCCCAGGGCCTGATGCTGGTCGGAGCGGGCGGCCCCGCCTACTCCGGAGGTGAACATGAAGAAACTGATCGCACTGGCCCTGGCCGGCGCCTTCGCTTGCGTGGCCTATGCGGGGGAGGACAAGAAGCCCTCGGAGCCGACCTGCAAGATGGAGTGCTGCAAGAAGTCCGGGAAATCCTGCAAGGACTGCTCGGACTGCAAGGCCAAGAAGCAGGAAAAGAAGGAAGACAAGAAGAACTGAACGGCCTTCTTCCTCTGTCGCCGGGGCCCTCGGGCCCCGGTTTTCGTAGGGGCCGGCTCAGGCGTAGCTCTCCTGGGCGTGGTAGCTGGATCGGACCAGGGGGCCGCTCTCCACCCGACGGAAGCCCATCTCCAGGCCCTTGCGGCGGTACATGTCGAACTCCTCGGGCGATACGAAGCGCTGCAAGGGCAGGTGCACCGACGTGGGAGGGAGGTACTGGCCCAGGGTGGCGATGTCCACGGAGGCCCGGCGCCAGTCGGCCATGAGCTCCAGCACCTGGTCCGGATTTTCGCCCAGGCCGACCATGATGCCGCTCTTGGTGCGCAGGCCCGGGGCGTGGGCGTCCCGGAAGGCCGCGGCGCGGGAGAGGACGGCCATGCTCTGCTCGTAGTCCGCGTCCGGGCGCACCCGCTTGTAGAGGTGGGGCACGGTCTCGACGTTGTGGTTGAGCACCTCGGGGCGCGCCTCCAGGACCGCGCCGAGGGCCTCCTCGTTCCCCCGGAAGTCTGGGACCAGCACCTCCACGCCGCAGCCCTCGTTGAGGGCGCGGATCCAGCGGATGGTGGCCGCGAAATGGGCGGCGCCCCCGTCCGGGAGGTCGTCGCGGTTCACGCTGGTCACCACGGCGAAGCGCAGGCGCAGGGCCGCCACCGCCTCCGCCACCCGCTGGGGCTCCTCCGGGTCCAGGTCCCCGGGCCTTCCCTTGCCGACGCTGCAGAAGCCGCAGTGGCGAGTGCAGACGTCCCCCATGAGCATGAAGGTGGCCGTGCGATGGACCCCCCAGCATTCGTTCAGGTTGGGGCAGCGGGCCTCTTCGCAGACCGTCACCAGCCGCTTCTCCCGCAGGAGCCCCTGCACCTCCTCCACCACCTCCGGGGCGGGGATCCGCACCTTGAGCCAGGGGGGGCGGGGGCCGGGCAGGACGGGGGGACGGGCCAAGGGGACTCCAGGACGAGGCCGCGAGGCCGCCCCCCGATTGTACCTGGGGCGGGGCCCGGCCTATGCTGGGGTCCCATCCTTCACGGAGTGCTAGGAGCCAGTCCATGTATTCGAACGCCCCGCGACGAGTCCCGGCTGGATGCCCCGCAAGGATGCGGCCGCAGGGCGATGCGGGTCCATCGTCCAAGGTCGCAGACGTCGCGGGGCGCCAGCCGGGGCTCGTCCCTTTGGGCGCTGGCGGCGCGCATCGCGATGCTGCGTCAGGCTCGGGTCACGTAGTACCCGCTACGCTCCCCTCGCCTTCCTTGCCTCGCTCGCGCGGCGCCGGGCGCGCGGGGCGCACCAATACTTGGACGGGCTCCTAGGTGTCCACCATCTTCCTCACGGGCGGCTCGGGCATGGTGGGCCGGAACCTCCGGGAGGCCCCCTGGGCCCGGGAGCACCGCTTCGTGGCCCCCTCCTCCCGGGAGCTGGATCTGCGCAACGGCGCGGCGGTGGAGGCCTTCCTCGGGGACCTGCGGCCCGACCTGGTCATCCACGCCGCGGGCCGGGTGGGCGGCATCCAGGCGAACCTGACCCATCCCGTGGACTTCCTCGTGGACAACCTGGACATGGGGCGCAACGTGGTGCTGGGGGCCTGGAAGGCCGGGGTGCGCCGCCTGCTCAACCTCGGATCCAGCTGCATGTACCCCCGGGACTCGGACGAGCCGCTCCGGGAGGAGCGGGTCCTCACCGGGGAGCTGGAGCCCACGAACGAGGGCTACGCCCTGGCCAAGATCGTCACCGCCCGCCTCTGCGACTACCTCGGCCGCCAGCAGGGGGACCTCCGCTACCGGACCCTCATCCCCTGCAACCTCTACGGCCGCTGGGACGCCTTCGAGGGGGAGCGCTCCCACATGATCCCCGCGGCCCTGGTCAAGCTGGATGCCGCCCGGCGGGCCGGCCTCCCGGACGTGGAGGTCTGGGGGGACGGGAGCGCGCGTCGGGAGTTCATGTACGCCGGGGACCTGGCGGCCTTCGTCGGCCTCGCCCTGGAGCGCTTCGACGAGCTCCCGCCCCTGCTGAACGTGGGGTTGGGCCAGGACTTCAGCATCGACGAGTACTACCGGGCCGCGGCCGGGGTGGTGGGCTTCGAAGGGGGCCTCCGCCACGACCTCTCCAGGCCCGTGGGCATGCGGCGCAAGCTCTGCGACGGCACGCGGCTCCGGGCCTTCGGATGGGCGGCGCCCACCTCCCTGCGGGAGGGGTTGGAGCGGACCTACGCCTTCTACCGGGAGGGGAGGGCCGCCCGATGAGCTCCCGCTACCCCCTCGCCACCAGCACCTGGGACCACCGGGAGCGGGAGGCCCTGCAGCGGGTGGTGGATTCCGGGCGCTTCACCATGGGGGCCGAGGTGGAGGCCCTGGAGCGGGAGTTCGCCGCGGCCATGGGCTCCCGCCACTGCGTGATGGTGAATTCGGGCTCCTCGGCCAACCTCCTCATGGTGGCGGCCTTGATGTACCGCCGCGAGGGCGCCCTCCGGGAGGGGGACGAGGTCATCGTCCCCGCCGTGAGCTGGCCCACCACCTACTACCCGCTGCAGCAGCACCGCCTGCGGCTGAAGTTCGTGGACATCGACCTGGGGACCCTCAACTTCGATCTGGAGGCGCTGGAGAGGGCCATCGGCCCCCGCACCCGGGCCGTCCTTTGCGTGAACCTGCTGGGCAACCCCAACGACTTCGACCGCGTCCGCGCCCTGCTCGCGGGACGGGACATCCTGCTGCTGGAGGACAACTGCGAATCCATGGGGGCCGCCTTCGGGGGGCGCAGGGCCGGCACCTTCGGGCTCATGGGCACCTTCAGCTCCTTTTTCAGCCACCACATCTCCACCATGGAGGGGGGCTACGTGGTGACCGACGAGGAGGAGCTCCACCACGTCCTGCTCTGCCTGAGGGCCCACGGCTGGACCCGCAACCTGCCCAAGGTGAACCACGTCTGCGGCGTGAAGGGGGACGACGCGTTCGAGGAGAGCTGGCGCTTCGTCCTGCCGGGCTACAACCTGCGTCCCCTGGAGATCGAGGCCGCCGTGGGGCGCGAGCAGGTGGCCAAGCTGGAGGCCTTCCTGGCCGCCCGCCGGGAGAACGCCGTGCGCTTTCGGGCCCGCTTCGGGGACCACCCCCATTTCCTGATCCAGCGGGAGACCGGCATCAGCTCCTGGTTCGGCTTCTCCCTGGTGATCCGTCCGGAATCGGGCCTCGACCGCAAGGAGGTGGTGAAGGCCCTCCAAGCCTCGGGCGTGGAATGCCGGCCCATCGTGGCGGGGAATTTCGCAAAGAACCCGGTCCTGAAGTGGTTCGATCACGAGATCCCCTTCCCTCTTCGGAACGCCGAGACCGTGGACGCCCGGGGCCTCCTCGTGGGCAACCACCACTACCCCCTGGGCCCGGAATTCGAGGCCCTGGAGGAGGCTCTGGAAGGGGCCCTGGCGCGGCTGCGCTGAGGCTACTGCACGAAGATCTCCAGGTCCGCGTCCCGGGAGGTGCCGTCCGTGGCCCTCACGGTGGCCACGTAGGTTCCCCGGGCCACGGCGGCGCCGACGTTGAGGACCAGGTGCGAGGGGCTGCCCCCGCCGAAGGGGTTCGGCACGAAGCTGGCTGTGATGCCCGCCGGGGCGCCTACCAGGGAGAGGGTGGGCGTGCCGCTGTACCCGTTGACGCCGGTCACCACCACGCTGCCGCTGGCCGAGGAGCCGGGGCTGAGGGCGAAGGAGGAGACTGGGTTGGATCCGGCGTCCAGCACCTTGATGTAGAAGTCCGCCACGGCGCTGGGGGCGACGATGGTGAAGGTGGAGGTGCGGCTGTGGGTGCCGTCCGTGGCCTCCAGCGTGAAGGTGTAGGTCCCGAGGGCCCCGGTGGCGGACCAGCTGAGGATGGAGCTGCTTCCGCCGGTGGAGGCCGGCGCGAAGGAGAAGGTGAAGGGGTTCGGCGGGCCGCCGGTCTGGGTGATGAGGAGGTTCACGGAGTTCGAGAAGCCGAAGAAGCGGCCCACGTGCACCGCGGCGCTGCCGCTGTAGGGCCCGGTCACCGCCACCATGGAGGGCATGGAGGTGACGGAGAAGTTCTGCACCGTCACGCTCACCGGCGCCGTGCGGGCGACGCCGTTGGCGGTACCGGTGAGGGTCTCCGAATAGACCCCTGGAGACAGGCTCCCGCCGGTGAAGGAGAAGCTGGTGCTGGCCCCGGCCACGGGGTTGGCTCCGAAGCCGAAGGTGAGGGAGGTGTTGGAGGCGGAGAGGGTCACGGGGAGGCTGAAGCCATTGAGGCGGCTCACGTTCACCGTGCCGCTGCCGCTGAGGGTGTCCCCGTAGACGAAGCTGAAGGCGTTGAGGTTGGCGGCGATGGACCAGCCGGTGACCACCACCTGCAGGTTGGCCGTGCGGGTGAGGGTGCCGCCGCTGCCCTGGATGCTGAGGTTGTACGTCCCCGAGGCCACGCTGCCCCCGGTGACGAGGTTCAGGGAGGTGGAATAGCCCCCGCCGAGGGTGCTGGGATTGGTGACGAAGGAGGCGGTCATCCCCGCCGGCAGGCCCGAAGCCACACTCCAGGTGATGGGGGCGTTGAAGCCCCCGCTGGGGATGGCGGAGACGGGGAGGAAGCCGTTGTCCCCGGGGTTCTCGGTGACCGTGGGGGCGCCCAGGTTGACGGTGAAGTTCGGGGCGGCGCTGACGTTCACGGGCACGTTCAGGCTATGGGTGAGGCCGCCGCTCTGGCCCTGGATCACCACGTTCCCGGGGCCGGTGGCGGCGCCCCCGGTGGCCGAGAGGGTGAGGGTGCAGGAGGCCGTGGCGGGGTTGGGGCTGAAGGCCGCGGTCACGCCCGAGGGAGCGCCGAGGGCGCTGAAGCTCACGGCCCCGCTGAAGCCGCCCAGGCCCGTGATGGTGAGGGTGGTGGGGGCCGATCCCCCCTGGACGAGGGCCACGGGGACCGGATTTGCCGATAGGGAGAAGTCCTGCACCGTCACCTGGAGCGTCGTGGAGTGGCTGAGGGCGCCGGAGCTTCCCTGGATCGTGAGGGCGTAGGTGCCCGGAGCCACGGCGCCGGTGGCGAGGAGGAGGGAGCAGGCGTAGCCCCCCGCGGAGGTGGCGGGATTGGGGTTGAAACTGGCGCTCATGCCGGAAGGAAGGCCGGCGATGACGGCGAGGCTCACGTTCCCGTTGAAGCCCGAAAGGGGGGTGATGATCAGGCCCAGGGAACCGCTGGAGCCGGGGGTCTCGGTGACGGCGGAGGAGGCCAGTCCGAAGCTGAAGTCCGGAGCGGCGGCGACGGAGAGGGAGAGGGGGACCGTGTGGACGAGGGCACCGCTGACGCCCTTCACGCCCAGGGCGTAGGTCCCCGGGGTCAGGCCCGAGGGCAGGGCAAGGCATTCGGGGAAACGATCCGGGCACGCAGAGGA
>CAYSXG010000164.1:0-6768 GCA_964434895.1 uncultured Solibacteraceae bacterium
GGCCGGGGAGGCCGGTGAACGAGGCCCCAAAAACGCCCCGGGGGAAGGTCCCGGTGAAGGAGCTTCCCGACACGGCCTGCCCCGCCTCCAGGGGCGTGAGCCGGGCCCCCACCAGCGTCGAGGCCGAGGCGCCCGGAGGGACGGTCTGCACGGCCGCGCTGCGCCAGACGGAGGCGTGGCCCGCCTTCTCGAAGCGCACCCAGTTTTCGGGCAGGGCCGTGGGCAGGGCCGCCCGGCCGCTGGCGTCGAGCGGCACGGACGCGGGGGTTCCTTCGAGGCTCGCGGTGCCGCCCTGGAGGACCAGGCCCGTGCGGTCATCAAAGGCCTGGCCCACCAGCACCCCCGATCCCAACACCGTCACGAAGGCCCGGGCGGTGACGCTTTCGCCTTCCACGTCCTTGGCGACCGCCTCCAGCAGGAGACGGCTGCCCACGGGGGCATCGGCAGGCACGGTGGCTTGTTGGGCCGGGAAGGGATCCACGAGGTGGGCCAGGAGGGCCCCATTCCACGTCAGGTCCACGCTGGCCAGGCGGGTGCCGGGCTCGGCCTGGACTTGGACGTCCAGGCGATCGCCGGGCCGGGCGCCGTCGGGCAGGCTGAGGCGGATGCGGGGCATCGGCGGCTCGACGACCACGTCGCGCCGGTCTGAAAAACGGTCCCCGGCGAGGCTGAGCACTTCCAGCAGCAGGGCGTTGGGGCCCTTGGTGGGGAGGACCACGTCGCCGGAAAAGGTTCCGGAGAGGCCGCTGCCCGTGAGGCTGAGGGGCGTGCCGTTGAGGCTCACGGCGGCGATGCCCGGCAGGTCCGCCCGGCCCGTGACGTGGAGGGTTTTGGAGGCGAGGCGGGCGTGGTCGGCGGGCAGGTCCCAGCGGTAGGTCGCCGCGCCGCTGGGGACGTTGGTGCCGTGGACGACGGCGGTGGCGCTTTTTCCCCCGAGGTCCGTCGCGGTGGCGGTGATGGCCACGGCGCCGGCGCTCAGCGCCACCGTCGTCTCGAAGCGCAGGGTGAGCGGATCCACGGCCACCGGGCTCCCCTGCACCGTGAGGGCCAGGCCCGGCTTATTGACGCGGCCCCGCACGGAGAGGGTGGCCTGGGAGGTGGCGAAGCCTTCGAGGGGACTGTCCAGGACCACGGTGGGACCTGAAGCCGGGTCGCCATCCGGGAGGCGTTGGAGGGTGCGGGTCTCCGTGGCCGTCTGGCCGTAGGCGGTGGTGGCGAGGGCCGTAAGGGGGGTGGCGCCCAGGGGGAGGTTGGTAAGCCGGAAGCTAAAACGGCCCGCGGCGTCCAGGGGCACGGCCTGGCCGTTGATCGCGAGGGTCAGGGGTTGGACGGCCTCGGAGGCGGCGACGGAACCATTCAGGGTCACGCTCGGAGCCATCGTGGAAAACACTCCGTCCGTGAAGAGCGGCGCGTCGAAGGTGATGCGGGGCGCGGCGAGGCCGACGGAGACGGTGCGGGAGAGGGTGGCGCGGTTGCCGGCTCGGTCCACGGCCTCCACGGTGATCTGGGAACTCCCCTCCCCCAGGGCCAGGTCCGAGCGGACCAGGAAGGGGGCCCCCGCCCCCTCCCCGGGCTCCAGGGGCGCGTTTTGGCCGTTGATGCGGGCCAGCACCGCCTTGTTCGCGGTGGCCACGACGCTGACCTGGGCCGCGGCGAGCTTGGCCCCCTCCGCAGGCGTGGGGTTGATCCACCGAAACGAGGAATAGACCTTCCGCCAATCGTCCTTGTCGACGGCCTTTCCGGTGCCGTAGGCGTTGGTGGCCTCGGCGGTGATTGTGAGCGGGCCCTCGCGGTCGGCGTCCAGGGTGGCCTGGAAGGTCCCCTGGGCGTCCACGGAGAGGAGCTTTCCCTGGAGCTTCACCGTGGCCGAAGCGTCGTCCACGTGGCCCCGGACGGCGAGGGACTTGGCATTGGTGGACGTCCCATCCAAGGGGGCGTCGAGGACCACCACGGGCACGCCCCCGGAGCCGCCGCCGGGCCGGGGTTTGAGCACCGTGCGGGTCAGGGTGGCCGTGCGTCCGTCCACGGTGTGGGCTTGGAAAACCAGGGCCAGGCTCCCGTCGGCGGCGGCCCCGCCCATGGGGAGGCTTCCGGAGAAGGCGCCCCGGGCGTCCACCGCGAGGGGGGCGCCATTCAGGGTGAGGAGGGCGCCGGCTTCGGACACCGAGCCCGCGAAGGCCACGGCGGGCGTCACCACCGCGGCCCCTTCGGCCGGCCGGCTCAGGGTGATGAGGAGGCTCGGCAAATTGCGGGTGACGGTGGCGTGGAGGCTGGAGCTGTTTCCGGGGGGGTCCGTGGCCTGGCCGCCCGGGTGGTTGGGCCCGAGGTTCGGGGCCGCGTTGGGGCTGAGGGGGGTGCCGGGGGGGGGGGCGGGCATGCCCGGGAGGGGGCGGGTGGGGGGGGGATGGTGGGGGGGGCCGGTGGGGGGGAGGGGGGGGGTTTGGGGGGGGGCGGGGGGGGGGGGATCCCAGGCGATGACGGGGGCTGTCAGGTCCAGGGCCACGGTGAGGGTGGCCCGGCCCGTGCCGTAGACGTTGGTGGCCTCGCCGACGAGGGTGAGGGGTCCCTCCTTGGCCAGGGGCACCGTGCTTTGAAACGCGCCCTGGGCGTCCAGGGCCAGGGGGGCGCCCTGGAGGCGGAAGGTGGAGGTGGGGTCGTCCACGTGGCCTTGGAGGACGAAGGAGGCGGCGTTGGTGGAAAAGCCATCTTTTGGGCGATCGAAGATCACGAGGGGGACGCCTCCGGGGCCTCCCCCGCCCCGAGGCTGGTTCACCAGGCGGATCAGGGTGCAGGTGCGTCCGTCCGGGGCCTCGGCGGTAAACACCAGGCGGTTGGCGCCCCGGTCCAGGGGGGCCGTGCCGGAAAAGGCGCCTTTCGCGTCCAGCAGCAGGGCGGCGCCGTTGACCTTCACCCAGACGCCGGGCTCGGAGACGGTGCCGGCTAGGGTCACGGTGGGGGTGAGGACGCTGGCGCCCTCGGCGGGCTGGGTCACGACGAGGCGAAGGGGCGGAGGTTCGCGGGTGATGGTGGCCTGAAGCACGGCGACGTTGCCGGCGGCGTCCGCGGCCTTGATCCGAACGTCGTTGGGGCCCAGGACGAGGGGGGCCGGGACGGAGAACCGCCCGGACTGAAAGGCGAGGGGCTGGTCGTTGAGGCTGAGGGTCACCACAGTATCCCCCACGGTGCCGCGGAGGGGGACCGTGGCCTCGGGCGTCGAGGCGGGGGGGACGGGGTCCCAGGCGAGTTTGGGCAGGGTCCACAGGATCGTGGCGGAGGTGGCCCCCTGGCCGGTCCCGTAGGCGTTGGTGGCCTCGACGCTGATCTGGAGGAGGCCCTCCTTGTCCACGGGGACGAGGGTCAAAAAGGCGCCGTCGGGGCTCACGGGCAGGCCCTCGCTGCGGGCCGCCGTGAGGGCGGGTCCCTGGTAGCGGGCCACCAGCTTGGACGAGGGATCGTCCACGCGGCCCTGGACGGCGAGGACCCGGGCGTTGGTGAGGGCGCCGTTCCGGGGCTGGTCGATCACCACGATGGGAACGCCTCCGGGGCCGCTGCCCCCCGGGGGACGGGTGAGGTTCCGGACCATCGAGGCGCTGCGCCCGTCGGGGGTCGCGGCGCGCAGCACCAGGGCGAAGGGGCCTTTTTGGACCGGGACCGTGCCGGAGAAGGCCCCCGAGCCGTCGGCCGCCGCCGAGACCCCAAGGGCCTGGCCATTCACGGTGACCGTGGCGACGCTTTCGGTGACCGTACCCGACAGCGCCACGGTGGGGCTGGTGACGACGGCCCCTTCGGCGGGACTGGCGAGGGCGAGGTCCAGCGGAGGGTGGTTTCGGGTCACGGTGGCGGAGAGGGTGGCGGCGTTTCCGGCGAGGTCCACGGCCCGCACCTCGAAGGTATTGACCCCAAAGTCGAGGGGGACGGTGACGGAAAAGCGACCCCCGTAGGAGGCGGGCTGGAGGGGCAGCGGGCGGCCGTTGAGGGAGAGGGTGGCGGCGCCGTCGTCCACGGTGCCCTCCAGCACCTGGGTGGCGGCCTGGGTGATGGACGGAGGGACGGGGTTCCACTGAATCCTGGGAGGTGTCCAATCCCAGGTCAGCGAGGCGCTGGCGCGGCCCGTGCCGTAGGCGTTGGTGGCCTCGGCGAGAAGGACGCAGGGGCCTTCGGCGTCGGCGGTCAGGGTGGTCTGGAAGAGCCCTTGGGCGTCGAGGGACAGGTCGGCGCCCTGAAGCCTCAGCGTGGCCGAGGGATCGTCCACGCGGCCTTTCACGAGCACCGTCCGCTGGTGGGTGATCGTGCCGGGCCGGGGCAGCTCGAAGGTGATCTGGGGCAGGCCGCCGGGCCCGCCGCCGCCGGGGGGTCGGGCGACGGTGCGGGTGAGGGTGGCGCTGCGTCCGTCGGGGGCCGTGGCCGTGAGCACGAACCGCGTGGTTCCGACGGCCAGGGGCAGGGTGCCGGAGAAGGCGGCCGTGCCATCCGGAAGGGGGGTTGGGGCGAGGGGCTGGCCATTCACGGTGAGGGCCGCGCCGGCTTCCGAGACGGTGCCTCCGAGCGTGACCGTGGGCGAGAGCAGGGTCGCGCCCTCCAGAGGCTGGGCCAGGGCGAGGAGCAGGGGCGGCAGGTCCCTTCGCAGCGCGAGGTCCAGGACGCCTTCGGTGCCGAGGTCCTTGACGGCTTTGAGGCGCAGGACGTTGTCCCCGGGCTGGAGGGCCCACAGGAAGCCAAAATGACCATCGGCGCTGAGGGCCCGGGGGACGTCTCCGGCCGTGAAGCTCGCCAGGGGCCGCGTGGACTCCACCCAGCCGGAGAGCCAGAACGAGGGTTGTACCGTGGCGAGCGGCAGGGGGGCGTCCAGGTGGAGAAGGGGCGGGGGAACGGGCCGGCTCAGGGAAAAGCTCTTTTCCGCCTGGCGGCCCGCGGCGTCCTGGGCCCGGAGGGTGAGGGTGTTGGGGCCTTCGGCGAGGGTCCAGCGGGTGGAAAAGGCGTTGGCAGGGCCCAGGGCCAGGGGCTGCGGCGCGGCGTCGCTTTGGACCGTGAACGCGGTCACGGGGTAGCTGCCGCCCACGTGGCCCGCGATGTCCAGGGAGCTGAGGTTCAGGGCGGCGTCGGTGGCCGAGGGCATCGGATCCGGAACCTCCACGCGGATCTCGAGGGGGACGGGATCGAAGCGGAAGGCGCGGGTGAGGGTGGTGGTGGGGGGCAGGTTGGGGAGGAGGTTGGAACCCCGCCCCGGCGTGCCCGGCCGCCAGGCCTGGAAGGCCAGGACGTTGGGTCCCTCCTGGAGGGCGATGTGGATGCTGAAACTCCCGTCGGGGCCGCAGGGGATGAGCCGCCCGTCGAGGCCCAGGAGGGGCGTCCCTGAAGCTCCCGCCTCGGAGACCCGACCCCGGACCTCCACCTCCGGCGTCTGGAGCACGGCCCCTTCGGTGGGACTGCTCACCTCCACCACCAGGGGCGCCGGGGGCGGAAGGTGGCCGTGCCCTCCCGCGCAGGAGGGCAGGATCATCCCGAGCGCCATTCCCAGGGCCGCGCGGAGCAGGAGGGTCGGACGTAGGATCATGGGGAATCCGGGGCTGGAAGGGAAGGGGCCGAATGGTCTCAGAAAGTCATCGGGTCTTGTCGTGAGAAAGGCGCAGGGCCCCCCTCAGCGGGGGACGGAGAATCGCAGGCCGAAGGTCAGGGTCACCTCCGAGGCCGGGGCGTGGGTTTTGGCGACGGCGCCGGAGGCTGGGTTGGGCGGCATGTCCAGGTGGTCGAGGTCAGAGAGGTAGTCCGCGCCGGAGGGGGTGCTGCGGGTGAGGGGGAGGGCCAGTTCCAGGCCCAGGCAGGGCCGAAGCCCTCCCGCGCCAAAATCCTGGCGGACCAGGCCCCGCAGCCAGGGCCGCGTGAGGTTGGTGGCGCTGCGGCCCCCGGAGCTTTCGGCGGCCAGGTCCTCTTTCCGAAGGTCCAGGCCCAGGGCCGCCGTCAGGCTCCCGCGGGTTCGACGAAGGGCGGCGCCCAGGATCATCTGCCGCTCCAGCACCTGCTGGACGTCCAGGCTTCCGGAGTCGGTAGGACCCCTGAACGCCAAATCCCCGGAGCTGCGGGCGCGATAGCCCAAGGACGCTTCCGCGGACCAGGGTCCCGCAAGGGGCACCACCCAGGCGCCCCGCAGGGTCCATCCCGTCTGGGCTTTGGGGTCCACCCGGAGGGATCCCGAAGCCGCGTCCACGGTGTAGCTGCGCAGGTGGCTCTGGCCCAGGCCCAGCTGGACTTCTCCGGAAGGCCGGTCAGACACCTGGGCCCCGAGGGGCAGGGTGCAGCTGAGCAGCGAGAGGGCCAGGCAGCGGGTCATGGAAAACCCCTCGGAATGGGATCGGCAGGGAGGGCCGAAAGGGCAAGATTGGTGACGTTAAACGTGGCTTTACGGGTTGGCCACCACCACGACGGCGGTCTTGGCGGAAACCCGCGGATCCGAAAGGCTGGTGGCCACCACATGGTAGATCCCGGGGGCGGTCGGGGCCACGTAGAGACCGTCCGCGGCGATGGATCCTCCGGCGGCCCCTTCCTCGATGGACCAGGCCACGCGAGCCTCCGCGAGACCCACGGCCGTGGCCGTGAAGGCGAGGCTGGAGCCCGGGTTCAGGAGGGGCTGGACGGGGCTGAGGGAGAGGCGGGGGCGGGGCGTGCCGATCTGCACGCGGGGGGCGGGGCTGTCGTAGTAGTAGTTTCCGTTTGCGAAGCCCCCGGTGAAATCCACGGGTTCCCCGGCCCCCGCCGCCAGGGTCCCGGCCC
>CAYSXG010000165.1:0-365 GCA_964434895.1 uncultured Solibacteraceae bacterium
CGTGGCCAGGCGGGGGGAGCCGTCCACCGGGCGGACGAAGGGACGTCCCTCGAAGGCCGCGGCGAAGCGGTCCCGCAGGGCTCCCTCGTCCAGGGAAGGGGGAAGGCGGAACTGCAGGGTGGCGAAGATGCCCCGCACCAGGGGCGCCGAATGGGGCACGAAGGCCACGTCGGCGCGGGTATTCGTGGCCTGGAGCAGCTGCGTCACCTCGGCCCCGTGCTGGTGGTCGAGCACCTTGTAGGCGCGGAAGTCGTGGGCCCGCGTAGGGTGGTGGGAGACCTCCTGGGCCTTGGCCCCGGAGCCGGTGGAGCCCGTCGTGCGGCTGGCGCCCGGCCCGGCACGACCCAGGCCGGCACGGGGTACGG
>CAYSXG010000165.1:375-6763 GCA_964434895.1 uncultured Solibacteraceae bacterium
GCGAGGGGCCGGGCGCGGGTGGCGAGGGAGGCCCGGGGGGGGGGGGGGGGGAGGGGGGCCGGGGGGGGGCAGCCGCGGGCCCCCGGAGACGGCCCCCCCCCGCCACTCCGGCAGGCCGTAGACGAAGGCCCCCAGGCGCTCCGGGCAGGGGTGGGGCTGCCCGTAGGCGCCGGCGAAGGCCGCCGGGTCCTGGAGGCGGAAATCCCCGGAGAGATCGATGAGGAGGGGATCCAGGCCCGCGGCCTCCCAGGCGGATTCCAGGGCCGGCAGCTCCCGAGCCAGGTCCCCGTGGGCCATGGCCGAAAAGACCACCAGGGGCCCGGGCCCCAGGGAGGCCCAGTCCGCGGCGTCCACGAAGCTCCCCTCGGCGAAGCCCCGCAGGTTGGGATGGGCCTTCCAGAAGGGCCGGCCCGCGTGGGATCGGGACACGCCGGTGAGGGCCGCGACGCGGGGGTGCTGGACCAGCCAGCGCAGCAGTTCGCCTCCGCCGTAGCCGGCGGCGCCGAGAATCACCGCGTGGATCATTGAATCAGCCATAGGCCCCCTGCCTTTTCACCGTTCATCACCGATTGTTCTTCCTTTGAGCATCAAAGCAACGCGGAAAGCCCGTTGGAACCGGTGATGAACGGTGATGAAACGTGTTCAAACCCGAGTGGAGAGCTTCGCCTCCACGAGCCCGTGAACGAGCTTCCCCAGGCCCTTGGCGTCCGTGCGGGCGTTGCGGGCGGGGACGCCCACGACGCCCTCCACGAATCGGGTGCCCACCCGGTTGTCCGTGGCGGGACCCGCCACCACGTCCACCGCGATGCCGTAGGCCTCCCGCAGGTGGCCCACGCCGCCGGAGACGCCCACGGGGTCGTTGGCGCAGAGCACGAAGGCCGCGTTGAGGGCCATCAGCTCCGGATCCGCGAGGATGGCCTGGACCCCGTAGTCGCCCATGATGCCGTCCCCGGTCTCGGCCACGATGACGTCCACGCCGCCTGCCGCCAGGTTCGAAAAGATCGTCCGGGCGGTGACCGGGGCGCTTTCCGGCGTGCTGCACACCACCCCAGCGTCCGTGAAGTCCAAGGCCAGGTCGGCGCCGTAGTCCCGCATGCCCAGGATGTCCCGCATGAGGGAGATGCCCGTGAGCTTGGCCCCCCCGACCCGGAGACCCGCCAGGGAGAGGTGCCTCACGATGGCGCAGGCGGCGGCGGTCTTGCCGGCGTTCATGCAGGTGCCCGCCACGTAGACCACGGGCACGCCCGGCAGGCCCTCCTGGGGCTTCACGGCGGCGCTCTTGACGAAGGCCGGCTGGCCCTGGCGGGACTGGAAGTCCGGAAAGAGCAGGACCTGGCCCAGGATCTCCACGTCGAAGGGGGCCCCCACGTCCGGGTTGTGGCTCACGCAGTGGCCGATGACGCCCCCGAGGTTGAGCATCTGGAGTCGCTGGCCCACCTCCACCTTGACGGGCATCACCCCCTCGTAGCCGTGGAGGGCGTTGCGGTGGCCCAGGGCCCCCACCACCACGTCCCCGTCGTGGAGGATGCTCATGCGGCCGTGGATGTCCTCGAGCTGGTTGTAGGTGGACTTCTCCCCCACGATGCGCCCGGCCACCACGGCCCCGGGCAGGACCTGGATCTCGGGCATGAGGGTCACGGAACGCTGGATCTTCAGGTTCCGGGTCACTGACGCAATCTTGTCGACATGGATTCTCATGGGGCTTCTCCCGCGGCCATCAGGGCCAGTTGCTGCTGCACGCCGAAGACCTTGGCGAAGCCCGCGGCTTCGGCGCCGCTCCAGAGCTTGTTGGATTCGCCGTAGGTGGCCACCTGGGGGTTCATGAGGCCAAAGGGGCTCCGCACGCCGTCCACGGCGATGCAGCGGGGCCGCAGGGTGAGCCTCACCTCGCCGCTGACCCGGGCCTGGCTGGATTGCAGGAAGGCCTCCAGGTCCCGGGCGAGGGGATCGAAGTGGTGGCCTTCGTGGAGCAGGGACCCGTAGAGGTTGCCCAGGGACTCCTTCCAGAAGAGCTGCTTGCCGCTCAGCACCAGCTTTTCCAGCTCCCGGTGGGCGGAGATGAGCAGGTGGGCCGCCGGGGCCTCGAAACCCACGCGCCCCTTGATGCCGAGGATGGTGTCCCCCAGGTGCACGCCCCGGCCCACACCGTAGGCCCGGCCCAGGTCGTTGAGCTCCTGGATCAGGTCCACGGGCCCCAGGGGGCGGCCGTCCAGAGCCCAGGGGGGGCCCGCCTCGAAGGGCAGGACGAGGGTCCGGGCCGGAAGGCTCCCGTCGATCTCGCCCCCAGGGTAGGCGGCTTCCGGCAGCTGCCCCCAGGAATCCAGGGTCTCCCGCCCCCCGACGCTGGTGCCCCACATGCCCTCGTTGACGGAGTAGGCCAGGGTCTTTTCGGGGAAGACCACGCCGCGCTCGGCGAGGTAGGCCGTCTCCTGGGCCCGGGAGAGGTTCTGGTCCCGGATGGGGGTGAGGATCTCCAGGCCCGGGGCCAGGGCCCGGAAGGCCACGTCGAAGCGCACCTGGTCGTTGCCGGCCCCGGTGGATCCGTGGGCCAGGGCCGAAGCGCCCAGCTCCCCGGCGGCCCGCACCACCTCCCGGGCCTGGCAGACCCGCTCGGCGCTCACGGAGAGGGGATAGAGGCCCCCCCGCAGCACGTTGCCGTAGACGAGGTAGCGCAGGTGGTCCCGGAAGAGGGCCTCCCGGGCGTCCAGCGTCGTGTGGGAAAGGGCCCCCAGGCGCGGGGAGAGGGCCTCGATGCGCGCCAATTCGGCCCCGGAGAAGCCCCCGGTGTTGACGGTGATCGTGGCGACCTCGTAGCCCTGCTCCCGCAGCCAGGCCACGCAGTAGGGAGTGTCGAGGCCCCCGGAAAAGGCGAGGGCGACGGTGGGTTTCAGGCTCGGCATGGCATCGACTCCGCTTCGAAAAGGTCCTCTGCGACGGCCCGGAAATGGGCCGCCCGCCCCTCCAGCCAGGCCTCCTCCGCCCCCAGCTCCGCGGCCAGCCCCTCGAGGCCCAGGGCCCCGGGGCCCCCCACGTGGGTGGCCCGCAGGGCCTCCCGGTCCGGATGGAAAGTCCCGGAGGCGATCTGCCGCGCCACCTCCCGGTAGGCCTCCCGGAAGCTGGCGCCCCCGGCCACGAGGGCGTAGGCGTGGTGGGCGGCGTAGAGCTCGTCCGTGCAGGCCTCGGCGGCCCGTTCGGCCCTCACCTCCAGGGCGGGCACCACCCGGGCGAGGAGGTCCAGCAGCTGGGAGGCCCGGTCCACGGCGGCCACCAGGGGGGCCTTGAGCAGCTGGGCGTCCCGGTGGTAGCTGCCCGGCAGGCCCGAGGCCAGGTGCTCGAAGGAGGCCGCGGCCCCCCTCAGTTCACGGCAGGCCCCCCGGGCCAGCTCCAGCACGTCGGGGTTGCGCTTCTGGGGCATGATGCTGCTGCCGGTGGTGAAGGCGTCCGGCAGGGCCAGGAAGCCGAATTCCTCCGTGGTGTAGAGGGCCGCGTCCCAGCAGAACTTCTCCAGGAGGCCCGCCACGGAGGCGATCCAGTGCAGGAGGGCCGCCTCGTGCCGGCCCCGGGAATTCATCGCGTCCACGGGGCTGCGCTGGACCCGGGAGAAGCCCAGGAGGCGGGCGCTGAGGGCCCGGTCCAGGGGCAGGGGCACGCCGAAGCCCGCGGCGGCGCCCAGGGGGCAGCGATCCAGCCGCGCGTCGAGGCCGTGCAGGGCCTCCAGCTCCTCCGCCAACCCTTCGGCGTAGGCGGCGGCCCACTGGCCGAAGGTGGAGGGCATGGCCCGCCGCAGGTGCGTGTAGCCCGGGAGGGGGAGCTGCTCATGGGCGGCGGCGAAGGCGCGGAAGGCCCGGGCCAGGCCCAGGACGCCCCGGCCCAGGTCCACGGCGGCCTCCCGCATCCAGAGGCGGAGGGCCGTGAGGACCTGGTCGTTGCGGGAGCGGCCCAGGTGGATGCGCTTGCCGGCCTCCCCCAGCAGCCGGGTGAGCTCGGCCTCGATGGCGGTGTGGCCGTCCTCCTGCTCGGGCAGGATGGGGAAGGCCCCGGCCTCCGCCAGCCGGGCGACGCGCCCCAGGGCGTGGACCAGGGCCTGGGCGTCGGCGGCCTCCAGCAGGCCCGCCTGGGCCAGCATCCGCGCGTGGGCCGCGCTGCCCTGGCAATCGTAGGGGACCAGCCGGAGATCGGTCTGGGGATCCTGGCCCACGGTGAAGGCGTGGACGGCGGCGTCCAGGGGGAGGTCCTTGGACCAGAGCTGGGCGGGGAGGCCGGGGGTCGAGGCCGTGGACAACTCCTCAGCAGGCATGGGCCGCCTCCTTCCGCTCGCTGCAGAGGGCGAAGTAGGTCCTTATGGCGGAGGCGTAGAAGGCCGTCCCGGCCTCCAGTTCCTTGCGGGTGAGGTACTCGTTGGGCCGGTGGCTCCGGTGCGTGTCCCCCGGGCCGATCTTCACCGCCGGGACGTCGCCCAGGAAGGCCCAGTCCGAGGTGGTGCAGGAGCCCGCGAAGCCCTTCTGCCCCGAGGCCGCCAGGGCCGCCAGGGCGACGGGGTGGCCCGGATCCGTGGCCTTGGGGAGGTAGCGGCTGGAATGGACCCGCACCTCGCTTTCCAGCTCCCCCTGGATGCGGGAGGCCAGGGAGGCCTGGTCCAGGTTGGGGGTGGTCCGCAGATCCACGAAGAATTCGCAGGCGTCGGGCACCTGGTTCCGGGCGAGGCCCCCCCCCACCTGGGTGACCTGGGGCCGCGCCTCCCCCAGCAGGGGGTGGCCTTCGAAGGTCATGGCCGAAAGCTTGGCGATGTCCCGGGCGGCCTTGTGGATGGCGTGCGCCCCCAGCCGGGCGTGGGCCACGTGGGCGCTTTCCCCGTGGGCCGTGCAGCGCAGCAGCAGCATGCCCCGCTGGGCGATGACCGGCTGGAGGCCCGTGGGCTCGCCCACGAGGGCCGCGTCCAGGGGGCCCAGCTGCGGCAGGATCGTGGCCAGGCCCTGACCCCCATTCTCCTCCTCGGCGGTCAGCGCGAAGACGACGGTGCCCTGGACCGGCTGCGGGCCCTCCAGGAAGGCCGCGGCCGCGCCGAGGATGGAGGCCACGCAGCCCTTGGCGTCGTTGGCCCCCAGGCCGTAGAGCCGGTCCCCCTTCCACACCGGGGCGAAGGGGTCCGTGTCCCAACCCTCGCAGGGCTTCACCGTGTCCAGGTGGGAGTTCACCAGCAGGCGCGGCCCGCCGTGGCCCGCCTCGAACCAAAGGTTGTTCCCGCTGCGGTGGACCTCCACCCCCAGCGGGGCCAGGAAGGCCTCCACCGCTTCGGCGATGGCGCCCTCCGAGCCGCTGGGGCTGGGGATGGAGACGAGCCGGTGGAGCAGGTCGGCCGGGCTCATGCGCTGGCCTCCTTCTGCCCGACCTGGGGGGCGACCATGAGCATCGTGCCGCTGCCCTCGTTGGTGAACACTTCGGTGAGCAGGGCGTCCGAGGACATGCCGCTCACCAGGTGGACGCTGGGGACGCCGCTGGCGAGTGCCTCCTTGGCCGCGGCGACCTTGGGCCTCATGCCCCCCTGGATGGAGCCCTGGGCCTCGAGGGCCTCCAGCTCCGCCAGGCCCGCCAGTGGCACGAGGCTGGAGGGCCGCGCCACGTCCCGCAGGAGGCCGGGCACCTGGAGGAGGAAGAAGAGCTTCTCCGCCTGCATGGCCACGGCCAGGGCCGCGGCGATGCCGTCGGCGTTGGTGTTGAAGACCTGGCCTTCGTCGTTGGCCGTGAGGGGGGCCACCACGGGCACGTAGCCCCCGTCCAGGAGGTGGTGGAGCAGGCCGGGATTCACCTGCTCGATGTCGCCCACCAGGCCGTAGTCCACCAGCTGGGCCGCCTCGGCCCCGTCCGGCACCACCGTCACCGGCGGCCGCTTGGCCGCCGTGATGAGCTGGGCGTCCACGCCGCTCAGGCCCACGCAGGGCAGGCCCGCCGCCCGCAGGTCCGCCAGGAGGTCCGTATGCAGCTTGCCGGCGAAGACCATCTTCGCCGCCTCCAGCACGCCGGGGCTGGTAACGCGCCGGCCGGCCACCTTCTCCACCGGGTGGCCGAAGGCCTTGCAGGCGGCGTCCAACCCCGCCCCACCGCCGTGGACCACCACCACCTTGATGGAGAAGCTCCACAGCAGGGCGATCTGCTCGCAGACGGCCCGGCGCACCGAGGCCTCCTCCAGCACCTCGCCGCCGAGCTTGACGACGAAGGTGCGGCCGCGGAACTGCCGCACGTACTTCGCGGCGGAGCGCAGGGTCTCGAAGGGATCGGGATGGAAGGGCATGGGGATCTCCGGAGCGGAGGGGTGGGAGGGTCGGGGTTCAGGCGTTCAGCATCCAATCCAGCAGCGCGCGCTGGACGTGGAAGCGGTTCTCGGCCTCGT
>CAYSXG010000166.1:0-6745 GCA_964434895.1 uncultured Solibacteraceae bacterium
GCCGTTCCCCACGGTGGCGTTGCCCGGCCACACGAAGACCGGCACCACGGTCACGGCGATGGTGGCGTTCTGGTTGGGGTCCGACGGGCTCGTGGCCTTGAGGTGGAAGGTGCCCGGCACGGTGGGCGCCTCGTAGAGGCCGTTGACCGCGTCCAGGAACTGGCCGGCGTTGGAGGTCTCTTGGATCGTCCAGTTGACGCCGGCGGAAGAGCCGCTGGCCGTGGCGGTGAAGGTCTGCTGGCCCGGGTAGGTGGCCGTCTTCCCCGGCATGGCGAAGGTGGCACCCTGGCTGATGGTCAAGGTGATCCGGCTGGCGGTGGCGAAGGCGTAGTCGCCGGCGGCGTTCCTGGCGGCGAGAAGGTAGGCCTCGTGGAGGGTGGGCCCCGTGGTGGGGCCCTCGCCGTTCTTGCTCAGGGGGCTGGCGAAGCTGGTGGCCAGGACGAGTGGCGAGGCTGGCGCCGGCAGGCCGGACCCGTCCAGGTTCTGGGGCAGGGGCGAGGTGTTGTCGTAGAGGGTCCCCTGGACCCCTCCCGCGAAGGTCCCGTCCACGGCCCAGTTTCCCCCCCTCTGGGTTATCACGAGGGAGACGGTGGGCAAGGCTACGACGCTGATGGATACGGAGGCCGAGACCGCCGGGTTGGAAAGGCTCGTGGCGGTGAGGGTGAAGGCCCCGTTGGTCCCCGGTGTGAAGACGGTGTAGCCGGATGGGCTGGTGAAGGTGCTGCCGGGACAGGTGGTGGTCCAGGTGTAGGGGTCGGGCCCGAAGGTCCCGAGGGCGTCCTGGTAGGCCCCGGTCACCTGCACATCGAAGAGGCCGCTGGGGGGGTGGTCGATGCCCTTGGGCAAAGCCCGGGTGAAGTAGTAGATGGGGCGCACCGCCGTCGGTGTCAGGGTGACCACCACCGGTTGGATCGTGACGGGCACCGAGGCGGTGGCGCGGGTACCCGCGAGGTTGGTCACCGTCAGGGTGTAGGAGAAGGATCCTGAGGGCTGGGCCAGGATGCTCGGGCCGGAGAGGGCCGAGCCGCTGGAGATGGGCCCGACGCCGTGGTCCACCGTGCCCGCGTCCCCGGTGAACACCGCCGAGAAGGTCAGGGGCTCCCCGTAGTAGAGGGTGTTGAGGGGGCTGGCGGGGATCCCCACCGCCGAGGCGACCACCGTGAAGCTGGAGATCGAGGGCGGAGCCACCACGGTGACATCGAGGCTCCCCACCGCCGAGACCCCCGCGTCGTTGGTCACCGTGCACCCGAGGGTGGTGATGCCCCCGGGGCCCGCAGTGAACAGGATGGCAGGGCCATTGGCGGCGGTGCTGATGGAGCCGTTGGCGATGGTCCAGGCGTAGGTGCATCCCGCCTGCACCGGCACCGAGGCCGCCCAGCCCCCGGTGTTGGCGGTGGCGTAGCGGGGCCCCGTGATGACGGCGCTGGGCGCTCCGGACACGGTGGCGGTGAAGGTGTCGAACTTGGAGGGGTCCGCCACGCTGGTGGCCCGGGTATGGTAGGTCCCCGGCAGGGCCGGCGCGGTGTAGAGGGCCGTGTTCCCCGCCGGGGCGAGGGAGCCGCCCCCGGACTCGAGAAGGGCCCAGGTGACCGCCGTGTTGGGCGTGCCGGTCACGGTGGCGGAGAGGGGGAAGGATTGTCCCGGGGCCAGGCTCTTGGCCTTCACCGCCAGCGTCACGACCACGGGATTGACCACCACCGTCGTGGACGCGACGGCGGAGTCCCCCGCGGCATTGGTCACGGTGAGGGTGAAGGTGGTGGTGGCCGTGAGGGGACCCGAAGGAAGCGGGACGCCACTATTGAGGGCCCCCAAGGAAGGGGAGAGGCTGGCGCTTCCCCCGGAGAAGGTGGGCGTCAGGTTCACGGAGGTTCCGTAGTCCACGGGGGAGGCGGAGGCCGTGAGGGCGGCGGTGGGGGCATCCACCACGGTGGCGGTGAAGGTGGCGGACTTGCTGGGGTCCGCCACGCTGGTGGCCCGGACGTGGTAGGTGCCCGCGAGGGGGGGGGCCGTGTAAAGGGCCGTGCCCCCGCTGGGGACCAAGGCGCCTCCGCCGGCTTCCAGAAGGGTCCAGGTCACGGAGGGGTCCGCCGCGCCGGAGACCGTGGCCGTGAGGAGCTGCGACTTGGAGGTGCTCAGGACCTTCGAGGAGGGCGCGAGGCTGAGGGTGACCGCGCTCACGAGGATCGTGACCGAGGCCCGGGTCAAGTCCCCGGCGGCATTGGTCACCGTGAGGGTGAAGGTGGTGGTGGTCGTGAGGGGGGGGGTGCTGATCCCCACGCCGCTTTGCAGGGAACCCGGAAGGGCGGGATCCAGGCTGGCGCTCCCCCCCGTGAAGGTCGGCGTGAGGATCGCCGTGCCCCCGTAGACCACGGAGGGGCTGGAGGCGGCGAGGGCGGCGGTGGGAGCCGCCACCACCGTGGCGGTGAAGGTGGCCGAACGGCTGGGATCCGCCGTGCTCGTGGCGCGGACATGGTAGGTGCCGGGCAGGGCGGGGGCCGTGTAGGTCGCCGAAGAGCCGCTGGGGACCAGGGCGCCTCCGCCGGCCTCCACCAGGGACCAGGTCACCGAGGCGTCCACGGCCCCCGTCACCGACGCGTTCAGGTTCGTCGTGGCACCCACCGTGAGGGTCTTGGAGGCCGGCGTGATCTGGACGCTCGCGCCGGGGACCGTGATGGTGGCGGAGGCTACGGCCGAATCCCCGGCGGCATTGGTCACCGTGAGGGTGAAGGTGGTGGTGCTGCTGAGGGGGAAGGTGGGAACCCCGACCCCGCTTTGCAGGGCGCCGTCCGCCGCCGGGACGAGGCTGGGGGTCCCGCCGCTGAAGGTGGGAACGAGGGTCACCCTCGCCCCCACGTCCGCGGTAAGGGCCGAAGCACTCAGGCCGGCGGTGGGCAGGGCCACCACCGTGGCCGTGAAGGTATCCGACTTGGAGGGATCGGCCACGCTGGTGGCCTTCACGTGGTAGGTGCCGGGGGTGGCGGGGGCCGTATAGATCGCGGTGGAAGCGCTGGGGACGAGGAGGCCGCCTCCGGGTTCCAGGAGGGTCCAGGTCACGCCGGGGTCCGAGGCCCCCGTCACGGTGGCCGAGAGGGTAGTACTGGCCCCCACGCTGAGGATCCGGGCCGTTGGGGACAGGCTCAGGCCCACGGTATCCACGGACACCCGCACCGAGGCCGAGGCGGTGTCTCCTGCGGGGTTGGTCACGGTGAGTGTGAAGGTGGTGGGCGCCGTCAGGGGAAGGCTCCGCACCGGCACGCCGGAAACCAGGTCCCCGAGGACCGCCGGGCTGAGGGTCGGGTCCCCCCCGGAGAAGGGGGGGGTGAGGGTGGCGGGGGCCCCGTAGGGAACCGAGGCGGTGGCCGCGCTCAGGGCCGCCGTGGGGGCCGCCACCACGGTGATGGCGGCGGTGGCGGAGCGGGAGGGATCCGCCACGCTGGTGGCCCGCAGATGGTAGAGGCCCGGGGTGGGGGGCGCCGTGTAGGTGGTCGAGGGGCCCGCGTTGGCCAGGCTCCCTCCCCCGGCCTCGAGCAGGCTCCAGGTCACGGCGGGATTGAGGGCCCCGGCCACGGAGGCGGTGAAGGTCAAGCTGTGCCCCGTCGTGAGGGTGGCGGAGGCCCGGTCCAGGGATATCGAGACGGCGTGGACGGTCAGGGTCGCGCTGCGGGTGGCGGCGGTGCCCAGGGCGTTGCTCACGGTCAGGGTGTAGGTGGTGCTGGCGGCGGGGTTCACGGCCACGCTCCCGCCGGAGGCCAGGGGACCCACGCCGGGATCCACGGTGCCCACCCCGCCGTCGTAGTCCGCCTGGAGGAGGGCGCTCCCCCCCAGATCGACGGCCGCGGGATTCACCGTGAAGGATCGGATGTCCGGAAGGTTCAGGACCGTGACCGGGATGGACTGCCGCTGTTCCAAGTGGCCGGCCTTGGCCAGGACAGTCACGGTGTAGGGACCGGGCGCCACGCCTCCCCCCTGGAAGGTGATGGCCCGGGACTCCGCCGGGGCGACGCCCTGGAGGGGGGATGGGGACACGGAGTAGGTCATGCCCGGGGGAACCTGGGCCTCCAGGGAGACCGGATCTGCAAAGCCCCCGCTTCGCTGGATGTTCACGTTCAGGACGGCGGGACGGCGGGCGTCCAGGACCAGGGTGGGCGGGGCGAACTGCACGGTGAAGCCCGGCGCCGCCGCGTCCACCACGAGGAGGAGGGGCCGGGTGTGGACGAGGCCACCGTTGGCGCCCCTCAGGAGCAGGGGGTAGCTCCCTCCCGCCATGGAAGGATCCACCTGCAGGAGCAGTTCGCTGGCCGTCGGGGCGGGATTGGAGGTGAAGGAGGCCTCGATTCCGGAAGGGGCCCCCTCGACGGAGAGGCTCACGTCCCGGGGGGGGCAGCCCAGCCAGGTCATGGACAGGGCCCCCCGGGCCAGGGCCCCCGGGGGGACCGTCAGGCGGGGGGCCTCCACCCCCAAAACGAAATCCGTTCCCGCGTCCAGGGTGGAGGCGGCCTCCCCGCCGCAGCTGAGGGCGAACGTCATCAGGAAGAGGGCGCACAACGCGGCCAGCCAGGTGCCTGAGCGTTTCATGGATTTTCCTCGTTGGTCGGCTTCCGTCGTCGCGAGGATGCAGGGCGGAGAGTACGCCCAGTGTAGGGAGCCCCCCTTGTGTATCAATGGGAAACGTGGGAACGTGGACGCCGACATTGTGTGCTGGATGTACGGGAAGCAGGTCCGAATCCTGCGCTGCCCCGCAACGGTATGCACCCTGGAGCCGCCGCAGCACTTTCGCGGCCGGATCCGGGAGACCTCGCCCCCGGCGATCCGGAGGGCGGGCCCGAGCCACTGGGGCGCCGCCCCGGGAAGGCGGAGGGGTGGCCTTCCACCGATCGCGTGCGAGCCCGGAGACCGGTCCAGAACCCCAACCCCCGCCGAGGGAGCGGGTGGGTGCCTTGGTTTCCAGGGCCCGCCCGCCCACCCCGGCCCCCGCGTGGAGACACCATGGGCGCGTCCCGACTCCTTCCCCTGCTCGTCCTGGGCCCGGTCCTTCTGGCCGAGGGCCCCGCAACCGCCCAACCCAAGGCCGAAGCCACGGTCACCGTCACCGCGGAGGCCCTCCCGGTGGAGGTGGTGAAGACCCCAAATCCCGTGCGCATCGTCGAGGCCGAGGAGCTGGAGCGGATCCAGGCGCGGACCCTGGCGGACCTCCTCCAGGCCATCCTGCCCGGAGCGGTCATGGGCACGGGCGGCCCCGGGGCCCAGACCTCCGCCTTCCTCAACGGCACCCTGTCCCGCAACGTGGTGATCCTGCTGGACGGCGTCCGGCTGAACGACCCCACGGAGGTCAGCCCGAACCTCGGGGCCATCGGCCTCGTGGGCATCGATCGGGTGGAGTTGCTCCTGGGTCCCGCGTCGGTGCTTCACGGCAGCGACGCCATCGGGGGGGTCATCTCCCTGCGCAGCGCGGCGCCGACGGAGCCCGGCTTCCACGGCAGCGCCCAGCTGCGCGGGGGCACCCAGGCCCAGTCCGCGGCCTCCCTCGGGACCCGCTACAAGGGGGACTGGGGCTGGCTCCGCGCCGGGGCCGAGGCCAGCCGCCAGGGCAGCGATTTCCCCAACCACGACTTCCGCCAGGCCGGGGGCTACCTGGGCCTGGGCCGCCGCATCGAGAACCTGGACCTGGCCTTCCACTACCGGAACAGCGGCCAGACCACCACCGTGCCCTTCGACGTCCAGTACCTCCCTCCCACCTACGCCCCGAAGCGGGTCTTCGTGGAGGATCGCGAGACCCGGGCCCGCCAGGAGAGCTGGGACCTCGCGGCGCGGTGGGAGGCTTCTCCCTCCTTCCAAGTGGAGAACACCGCCTCCGTGCTCGAAGGCCTGAGCGGGGACCCCGCGGGGGCCGGGCGGGTCCAGCAGGACCGCAGCTTCCGCCGCTTCGAGGACGTCCTTGGCTTCCATTGGCTCCCTTCCAGCGCCTTCCGCCTCTCCGGACGGTTGGAGGGACGCTCGGATCGGAGTGTGGCCAAGAACTACTACGACCCCGCCACCTTCGGCACCGTGGCCTACCGAGGGGAGGGACGGGATCTGGCCGGGGCCCTGGAGGCCCGCTGGGAGCTCGTCGAAGGGCTCGACTGGGTGGGCGGCGTGCGCAGGGAGGGAGCCCACCGGGACCTCACCCGCGCGGCCACGGGAACCCGCACCCGAGCCGGGGAGGCCGAGGCCACGACCTTCAAGACCGGCCTCAACTGGATCATCGGCCCCTCCCTCCGGGTCTACGGCAGCTACGGGCAGGGCTTCCGCATGCCTAACCTCATCGAATTCACCCTCAATGCCCAGGCCTCCTTGGCCGACCACAAGGACTACGTCCTGTCCCCGGAGCGGAGCCGCACGACCCAGATCGGCGCCACCGGCCGCTTCGGCCCGGGCTTCGAATCCCGGCTGGACGCCCAGCGTACCCGCATCTCCAACCTGCTGGCCTACATCTACGACCCCACCTTCTCCGGGGCCTTCACGGACCACTACGAGAACGCCGGCAACGTTCGGGCCCAAAGCCTGGAAGGGGCCCTGGGCTGGCGAGGGGGAGGTACGGCGATCTGGGGATGGGACCTGGTCCTGCGCAGCCAGGAGACCCGGGACCTCGATCACGACACCGAGGGCCAGCGCTTCGGCCAGGCCAACACCGCCATCGTGCGCCCCCCCTTCTTCACGGCCTCCGCCTCCGCCTTCCTGCCGTCCGGCCCCTTCCCGGGCGCCCTTC
>CAYSXG010000167.1:0-6725 GCA_964434895.1 uncultured Solibacteraceae bacterium
CCATGGCCGCCGCGTGCAGGGTTTTGGCGATCTGGCCGAAGGACTTGAGGGGCTTTCCGGGCGCCTCCCCGAGCTGGGACAGGACCTCCTGCACCCGGCGCCGATCCACTACCATCACGTCCTCCCGCTGAAGGAGGCCGGTGCTCATGGCATCCGCGAAGCTGTTGCTGAGCCAGGCCAGTTCGGGATCCGGCACCATCTGCTCCAGGGGCAGCACCGCCACGATCCGCCTTCCCCGGGCGAAGTCCTCCGAGGCGGCGCTGCGGGCCTCCACGAGCCCCTGGAAGGGACGGGGACGCCCCAGGAGGGCCCAGGCCCCCACCCCTCCCAAGGCCACCAGCGCCAGGGCCAAGGAGCCCGCCAGGGCCACGGTCGGTCGCCGCAGTAGCACCGGGGCCCGCAGGGTCGTGAGGGCGGAGGAGTGGCCCTCCCCTCCGAAATGGGCGGCGCAGGCCTGCATGGAAGGAAAGCGCCCCTTGGGGTCCTTGGCCAGCATCCGCTCCACCCCCGCGCAGAAGGCGGGCCCCAGATCGGCCCGGACTTCGCGGAGGGGTTTCACGGGGTCCTTGACCACGGCGAAGAGGGTCTCCACCAGGTTCGGCCGAAGAAAGGGATGGCTTCCCGTGGCCAGTTCGTAGAGCGCCGAACCCAGGCTGAACTGGTCCGAAGCCCCCGTGAGTTCGTAGCCATTGGCCTGTTCGGGGCTCATGTAGGCAGGGGTGCCCTGGGAATAGCCCGGGGCCGTGCGCTCGATGAGCGTGGCATGGTGGTCCGCGACCCCCCGCGGGGCGCTCCCCCCCTGGAGTCGGGCGATGCCGAAGTCCAGGATCTTGAGGACGCCCTCCCCCGTGATGACGAGGTTCTCGGGCTTGATGTCCCGGTGCACGATGCCCTTGGCGTGGGCGTGCTGAAGGGCGCCCGCGGCCTGCAGCACCACCTCCGTGAGCCAGGCCTCCTCGGGGCCCTTCCCCACGAAGGCCCTCAGGGTCTGGCCCGAGACCAGTTCCATGGCGATGAAGGGGACCCCGTCCACCTCCCCGGCCTCGTAGACGTGGGCGGGGTTGGGAGGGTTCGCCTGCGAGGCGGGGTGGGCCTCCTGGAAAAGGGCCCGATGGGGCACCTCATCCACGTCCCGCAACACCTTGGGGGCCACCTCCCGTTCGAGGCGAAGGTCCAAAGCCCTCCACACGCTGCCCATGGCCCCCTGGCCCAGGAGTTCCAGGAGGCGGTAGGAACCGAAGGTGGCGTTCGGATGCACGAGGGGCTTTCGCGGAAAACCAAGTATAGGGCCGGCCGATGCTTAGCGAAGCCAGGCAAGGATGGCCTCCCGGACCTCCTCCGGCCCCAGGACGCGATGGACCGCTCCGGCCTCCAGGGCCTCCTGGGCTCCCCATCTTTCGAGCCCCACGAAGAGGCGATCCGCCCCCTCCGCTCCGAGCACCGAGGGCAGGCGCAGGGTGCCTCCGAAACCTGTCAGGATGCCGTGCCGGGCCGCCGGGTGCGCGAGCTTCAGCCCCTCCACCGCCCACCGCTCCTGGCCGTGGAGGGCCAGGTCGCAGCCCCCACCCATGGCCGCGCCGCTCAGGAGGGTCAGGCTGCGCCAGCCCTTCCAGACCAGGTGGTCCATCACCCGCTGGCCCCGCCGGGCGAAGGCGTCGGCCGTGGCAGGCCCCAGGGCCGCCACCTCCCGCAGATCCGCGCCGGCGCTGAGGTGGTGGCCGCCGGTCCCCGAAGCTCCGGCCTCCATCCAGCCGGCCCCGCTCAGGGCCACGCGCTGGACGCCGGACCAGCGCAGCTCGATGAAGAGGCGGTCCAGGGCCTCCAGGGTCTCCCGATGCAGCCGATGGAGGCCGTCCGCGCTCGAGAGACCGATCCAGGCCCAGTCCGGGCCCCGCAGCAGCTTCAGGGAGGTGGCCCCCGCGTACCAGGGGCTGGGAAGGAGATCGGCCATGCTTCGAGGGTAGCGGCCCCCGTGACCTCCGGAGCCCCTTGGGCCAAGATGGACCCGCCGTGCTCGTCGCCCTCCACCCCCCCCTGCTTCTGGCCTCCCCCTCCACGGAAGGCCGCCTGGTGGTCCGGACGCGGGAGCTCTACCGCACCCCCTACGCCTCCTTGAGCGCCCCGGATCGGGCCCTCCTTTCGGAAGCCGAACACCGCGCCGCCCAAGGCCAGCTCCGGGCCGAAACCGCCTGCGAAACCCTCCGCATCACCTACCTGAGCCGGGGCCTGCGGATCCGGGGCTGGGTCTGCAGGCCCTCCCGCGCGCCGCACCCCCTCCCCGTGATCCTCTACCTCCGCGGAGGCAACCGGGACGTAGGAGCCGTGGGCGTGGGGGACTTCCAGGTGATCCACGCCCTGGCCCGGCGGGGCTTCGCGGTGGTGGCCACCAACTACCGCGGCGCCCCGGGCGGGGAGGGACGGGACGAATTCGGCGGGGCGGATCTGGACGACGTGCTCAGCCTGCGCCCTCTGCTGCGGGCCCTCCCCGGCTGCGATGCCGGCCGGCTCTTCCTTCTGGGCTTCTCCCGCGGTGGCATGATGGCCTTCCGGGCCCTCGGGGCCGGCCTTCCCGTACGGGCCGCCGCCACCTGGGGGGCCCCCACGGACCTCCGGCTCCTGGCCCGCGCCCGCCCCGACATGGAGCGCCAGGTCTTTCGGGAGCTCATCCCGGGCTACGTCCAGGACCCCGAAGGGACCCTGGCCCTGCGCTCGGCGATCTGCTGGCCCGAGCGCCTGGGCGCCCCCCTGCTCCTGATCCACGGCGGCGCGGACCGCCGGGTGCCCGTGGCCCAGACCGAGGCCCTGGCGGCCTCCCTTCAACGCCTGGGGAGGCCCTGCGAAACCCTGATCTTCGAAGGGGACGACCACGCCCTCAGCCGCCACCGGGACGAGGCCCTCCAGCGCATCGTCGAATGGTTCCGCTCCCATCTCGGCAATCAAGACTCGGAGGGCAGCCCCAGCCGCTCCAACGCGGCCCCCAAGAGTTCCCGGTCCGGGTCCCAGCGGGGCGCCTCCGGAAGCTGATTGCGGAACCAGGTGGACTGGCGCTTGGCGTAGGCCTGGGTCTGATGGACGATGCGCGCCTCCAAAGCGCCGGGGTCCCCCCCCTCCATCCAGACCTCGTAGCCCAGAGGGCGCAGGGCCCGCAGATCCTCCCCGTGGCCCGCCTCCACCAGGCCTTCCACCTCCCGGGGCCAGCCCTCCTCCACCTGGGCCCGCACCCGCCGGGCCACCCGCTGCCGCTGGGCCTCCCGCTCCGGCAGCACCACCAGGACCCGCCATCCCTCCGGGGGGGCCGGATGGACCCCCGAAAGGAGGCGGGAGGGTCGGAGCCCCGTGGCCAGGTGCAGGGCCAGGGCCCGCTGGACCCGAGCCCCGTCGTTGGGGTGCAGCTCCGCGGCCCGAACCGGGTCCAGGGCGCCCAGGTAGCGATGCAGCGGGGGAACGCCCAGGCTCCGCCCCCAGGCGCGCACGCGCTGGACCAGGGCCTCGGGCACCTCCGGCAGTTCGTCGAGCTGCTCCCAGATCCCCCGCAGGTAGAGGCCCGAACCGGTCACCAGCACGGGATGGGCAGAGGCCTCGACCCAGCCCCGCACCCGCCGGCCGAACTCCGCAGGGTTGGGGCGGTAGGAAGGGGCGAGGAGGCCGTAGCCCACGTGGGCCACCCCGCCTCGCTCCGCCTCGGAGGGTTGGCCCGTCCCGATGCCCAGGCCCTCGATGGCCTGGAAGGGATCGCCGTTCACCACCGCGCCCCCGAGGCGGCGGGCCACCTCCACCGCCAGGGCGGACTTGCCGGAGGCGGTGGGACCGCAAATCAGGATGGGCATGGGAACCGAAACCAGGAAGGGGACACTTCCACTCTAGCCCAGCCTCCGAGGTCCCCTTGTTCATCTCCCTCCCGACGCCTCCGCCCGCCCAGGGTCCCCCCTGCCCCCTGGTGCTCCCCAAGGCCGGGGCCGTCCCGTCCTCGGGCTTCGATCCGAACCTCGCCCTGCGCCGGATGATGGTGGAGCTGGGGGCGACGGTCGTGGTGGAAGGGGAGTTCCTGGACCTCCCGACCCTGCCCTCGGCACCCCGGGTGGGCCCCCTGCGGCTCCGCCTGGGGCAGGATCTCCTGGCCCCTGGACAGCTGGCCCCCGGAGCCCTGCCGGTCCCCGTCTGGATGGACCCCTCCGTGACCCGCGCGGGCGGCACCATCGTGGGCCGCAGCTTCGCCTTCGGCGGGGCGGGCTGGTAGTCAGCGCCGGGCCATCAAGAGGGGCAGCAGGCGGGAGGCCTGGTCCCGGGCCAGGATGGCCGCCTCCACGGCATTGCGCAGGGCCTCCTGGGAGCTTTGCCGGGGCGTGAGCAGGGCCTCGCACTGGGCCCGCAGCCGGGGGATCTCCCCGTCGGGGTCCGGCAGCTTCAGCTCCGCGGCGGCGGCGAAGATGCGGAGGAAGCACTGGATGGCGTCGCAGGCGGCGCTCACGGTGGCCGGGGCGCTGCGGTGGTCCTGTTCCAGGGCCAGGGCCGTCGCCAGGAAGCGGAGCCCGTCCTCGAAGGCCCCCTGCAAGGCCCCGGAGCTCCCGGCCGCGGGGTTCATCAGGCCCCCGGGGACACCGGGTAGTCCCCCGTGAAGCAGGCGTAGCAGAAGCCCTCTCCGTGGAGGGGGTCCTTCACTGCCGTCTGGAGATCCTCCATGGACAGGTAGCCCAGGGAGTCCGCGCCGATGAAGGTGCAGATCTGATCCACGCTGTGGTGGCTGGCGATGAGCTGTTCCCGGGTGGGCGTGTCGATGCCGTAGAAGCAGCTGTGGGTGGTGGGGGGGCTGGAGATGCGCAGGTGCACCTCCGCCGCGCCGGCCTCCCGGACCATCTGCACGATCTTCCGGCTGGTGGTGCCCCTCACGATGGAATCGTCCACCAGGACCACGCGCCGGCCCTGGAGCAGCTCCCGCACGGGATTGAGCTTCACCTTGACGCCGAAGCTGCGGATGGACTGCTTGGGTTCGATGAAGGTGCGGCCCACGTAGTGGTTGCGGATCATCCCGAACTCGAAGGGAATGCCGCTCTCCTCCGCGTAGCCCAGGGCCGCGCTCACGCCGCTGTCGGGCACGGGCACCACCAGGTCGGCGGGCACCCCGTGGCGCCGGGCCAGGAGCCGCCCCATCTCCCGTCGGGTGGCCATGACGCTGCGCTCGAAGACCTTGGAATCCGGCCGGGCGAAGTAGACGTGCTCGAAGACGCAGGGCCGGGCCTGGACCCTGGGCAGGGGAAAGTGGCTGGCGAGCTGCCCGTGCCGGAAGACCACCAGCTCCCCGGGCTCCACGTCCCGCTCGTAGACGGCCCCCACCAGGTCGAAGGCGCAGGTCTCGCTGGAGAAGGCCAGGGCCTGGGAGCCCCCCCCCTGGGGCATGCGGCCCAGGGCCAGGGGCCGGAAGCCGTGGGGATCCCGGGCCGCCATGAGGGCGTCCTCCGTCAGGATCAGCAGGCTGAAGGCCCCCTCCAGGAGGCGCAGGGCCTGGATGACGGCCTCCTCCAGGGTGGGCGCCTCGGCCCGGTTGATGAGGGCCAGGATCACCTCGCTGTCGCTGGGGCTCGTGAAGGTGTGCCCCTCCTCGATGAGGCGCCGGCGCAGGGTTTCCGTATTGGTCAGGTTGCCGTTGTGGCAGAGGGCCACCTGACCGAAGCGCCCATGGATCAGAAAGGGATGGGCGGCCGAGGCCACGTTCCCGCCGGTAGTGGAATAGCGCGTGTGGCCGATGGCCGCGTCCCCCGGCAGGGCGTCCAGGGTGGGCTGGTCGAAGATGTCCGCCACGTAGCCCTGGGCCTTGTGGAGGAAGAGCCTTCCTTCCTGGCGAGAACAGATGCCGGCGGCCTCCTGCCCCCGGTGCTGCAAGGCGTACAGGCCCAGGTAGGTCTGCCGGGAGGCCTCCGCCTGGGGGCTGATCCCGAAGACCCCGCACTCGTCCTTGAACGCCATGTCGCCCCCTGAAGCCCTATTCTAATGCCGCGGGTGGAAAGCCCGTAGGTTGGAATCGCCCGGAGCCCCCATGCGCGCCACCGCCCTCTTCCTCCTCGCCACGGCCCTCCACGGGGACGCCTTGGACGAACTCCGCAGGGCCCTGCGCGGCGTCGAGTCGAAGGCCCCCCTTTCGGCCCTCGCCGAAAAGGAGGTGTGGAGCGTCCGGAGCCCCGCCGGCGCCTTCCCCGTCAAGGAGCGGGCCAGCGCCAGGGTGGAGGCGGGCAAGGAGGGGAGCCGAGTGGTACCCACCCCCCCTCCGGCCAGCAAGAGGCCCTCCATCACCGCCGCGGACGCCCAGCGGATCCTCAACGCCGCCGAGCCCCTCCAGGAGGCCCTGCGGGAGGCGAAGATGGAAGGGGAATTTACCGAGACCTGGCAAGGGCTGGGGGCCCGCCGCCTGCGCATCGCCCTTCCCAAGGAACCCCCGGCCTCCGGCCGCAAAGGCTCCCCGGAGAGCTCGCACACCCTGGACGTGTGGGTGGGGCCGGACGGCCTCCCCCTGGCCACCCTGGAGGAATTCAAGGCCTCCGGCCGCTTTGCGGCCTCCTCCTTCGAGGGGGGCGGGCGGATCCAGCGGGTCTACCGCCGGGTCCAGGACCGCCTCGTGATGGTCCGGGAGGAAGTCGAGGGCCGAGAAGCGGCCCTGGGCCGGGGCTTTTGACGCCACCTGCTGCATGTGGTGAACCTGCCCGTGAGTTACGCCCACCGCCAGGGTCCCGTGG
>CAYSXG010000168.1:0-6689 GCA_964434895.1 uncultured Solibacteraceae bacterium
GGCCCCCACGGGTTCCCGATAGGGCGGCCAAGAACCTGTTCTTTGGGTCTTCCCATCTCTGGCCCGGAAAGGGCTCCTGGGCCTATTTCACCCTTCTCTGGGAACTGGAGTGGCCCAAGAAGCGCTTCCTGGAACCCTACCTCAACATCGTGGAGTTCGGGGACGGCCTCTACGGTGTGGAGGCCGCCAGCCAGGCCTATTTCCACAAGCCCGCCAAACAGATCCGCCCCAGCGAGGCGGCCCTGCTGGCGGCCGTCCTGCCCAATCCCCACCGCTTCAAGGTGAAGGCCCCCAGCCCCTACATCCTGGGGCGCCAGGCCTGGATCCTGCGCCAGATGGGGCAGCTCGGCGGCGAGCAGCTGATCCGGGACCTGGACCGCTGAGCCCGGGCCGGTCGGCGCGGCGGGGAACTTGAAGCGCGACGCCCCGCGGACCATCTTCGGGGAGGAGAGCGACCCATGGCCCGCCCTCGTTTCGAGATGCCTTGGTGGATCCCCGCCGCGTGGGTGGGCGCCTCCCTGGCCGTTTTCCCGCGCCAGCCCTGGATGGCCATGGTGGGTTACCACGGATGCTGCGCCTTGGGGTGGTGGGGGGCCGCTTGGAGGCCCCGGTGGGGGAGGATCCCGCCCCGGGCCCGCCCGGTCCTGATCCTGGCTGCGGTCCTGGCCTTGGCGGCGGGGCTTCTTCCTCGGCTGCCTTGGATTCCCCTTCGCACGGCCCGCACCCTGGTGGGCCATTGGCCCGGGGGCTGGCCGAGTCATGCGGCCTACCTGCTCCTCGTCAACGTTCCCTTGGAGGAGGGCTATTGGAGGGGCTGGCTGCAGGATTCGAAGCCCTGGCCGGCCTTGGGCCTGGGCCTGGCCTTCGCCCTCCATCACGTCCTGGCCGCCGGCCTCGGCGCGGGCTGGGCCTGGGCCCTCCCGGCGGGCCTGGCCACCGCGGCGGCGGGCCTCGTCTTCCAATGGGCCCGTCGGGAGGGGCAGGGCCTGGCCTACCCCATCCTGGTCCATGGGGTGGCGGACCTCGCGATCCTCGCCTTCACCTGGGGCCAGCTGCGCGGCTGAGGACTAGCAGAGCGTGTACTTGGGGCCCCCGCCCCCCTCGGGGGGGGTCCAGATGACGTTTTCCTCGGGGCACTTGATGTCGCAGGTCTTGCAGTGCACGCAGTTGGAGAAGGCGATCTCGACGTGCTTGACGCGGCCCTCGTCGTCCGGGTGCATCTCGTAGACCTGGGCGGGGCAGAAGACGGTGCAGGGGCTGCCCTTCTCCTCCCAGCAGGTGACGCACACGTGGTCGCCCTTGACGATTTTGAGGTGGCCGGGCTGCTGCTCGTCGTGCATCACGCCGGAGGCGTAGACGTCGTCCAGCTTGGAGATGGCGCTGCCCTTTCCGAAGGCGACGCCCAGGTCCAGGTCGGAGCGCTTGAGCCCCCGCTTGGCGTAGTAGGCCTCGGTGGTCTGGGTGGCGTGGGCGTCGGGGTGGGCGGGTCGCGGTTCCCCCGGGGCCCAGCCGCTGGTGAGGAGGCTGAGGCCCAGCTTGAGCCCGGCCGCGGGGTTCAGGCCCGTCTCGATGATGCTGTGGAAGTTGCGGTACTTGTAGAGCTCGGCGCCGGCCCAGGAGGCCAGGTAGGCCTCGCTGTAGCGCATCAGGGACCTCTCGCTGAAGTCCCCTTCGGCGAGGGCCTTGAGGAGGGTCTCCGCGGCGCAGAGGCCCCCCTTCATGCCCAGGTGGATGCCCTTGAGCCGCGCGGCGTTCACCATCTGGGCCGCGTCGCCCACCAGCATGCCGCCGCCGAAGGCCAGCCGCGGCATGGAATACCAGCCGCCGATGGCCAGGGCCTTGCCGCCGTACTGGATCATCTTGCCGCCCTGCAGCAGGGGGGCGATGCGGGGGTGCTGCTTGAACTTCTGCAGCACCACGTGGGCGTCGACGAAGGGATCCTTGGTGTCCAGGCTCACCACGTAGCCGATGGAGAGCCGGTTCTTGCCCATGGCGTAGACCCAGGAGCCGCCGCTTTCGCCGTCGGGCAGGGGATAGCCCGTGGAGTGCAGCACGAAGCCTTCGGGGAAATTGCCCTCGGGCACCTCCCACACCTCCTTCACGCCCATTTCGTAGACCTGGGGGTTCCGGGCCGAGGCCTGGAGCTGCAGCACCTCCTCCAGCTCCCGGGCCAGGTGGCCGCGGGGGCCTTCGCCGAAGACCGTCACCTTGGCCCGAAGGTTGTTGCCGGGCTCGAAGTTGCGCTTGGGGCTGCCGTCGGCGTTCACGCCCTTGTCGGCGGTCTGGACGCCCGCGACCCGGCCGTCCTCCCACAGCACCTTCATGCCCGCGAAGCCCGGCAGCAGCATCACGTCCACCCCCGGCACCTCCCGGGCCTCGATGCGCTCGGCCATCCAGCGCACCATCTTGGAGAGGGAGACCACGTGGTTGCCGTGGTTGTGGAGGAAGGGGGGGAGGACGGGCAGCTTGAGGCCGCTGCGCTCCGTCAGCATCCACACCTCCTCCTCCTTCACTTCCCCCTCGCTGGGGAAGCCCTGGGCCAGGTAGTCCGGGCAGAGCTCCGCCAGGGCCTGGGGGTCCAACACCGCGCCGGAGAAGGCGTGGTCGCCGATCTCGTCGCCCTTCTCGATGAGACCGAGGGTGAGCCCCTCGAGCTTCTGGACGCCCGGCCGCCGGTTGTGCGCCTCGATGAGGTCCAGCAGGCGCCAGAGGGCCGCCAGGTTGCTGGGCCCGGCCCCCACGAAGAGGACGTCGAATTCCAGTTCCTCACGCTCCACGTCCGGCCGCGCCGCCTGGGTCGAGAAATCGCGCATGGTCATCTCCAAACGAAGCCTCAGTTTACCCACAGGCTGGCAAACTGGATCCATGGAGCGCCCGGGCCCCTCGGATTCCCTCACCTTCGAAGCCGCCGTGGAGCGGCCCCTCTCCGTCGTGTTCCGCCGCGGCGACGGCGGATGGGAGGGCCACGACTACCTGGTGGAGGTGGTGACGGCGCGGCGGGGCCTGGACGGCTTCGACGTGGTGGTGGACTTCCGGGATCTGGAAGAGGCCCTGGACGGCGTCCTGGGCCCCTTTCAGGGCCGACTCCTTTCGGATCTGGGGCTGGAGGGCCCCCTGGACGTGGCCCGGAAACTGGCGGCGGATCTCGCCCCCTCCGTCCCGGCCCCGGCGCGCATCGTGGAAGTGGCCCTCACGGACGGGCGCGGGAGGCGGTTGGCGGTGCGCCCGTGAAGGACCGGCGCTCCCTTGGGGAGGCCCTGGCCCTGCTGGTCCTGGCCCCTCTCTGCGCCCTCCTTTCCAATGCCCTGGCGGGGCCCGCGCGGCGCCTGGCCTGGTGGCCCCGGGAGGCGGTCGCCCCGGTCCTTCTCCCGCCTCCGCGCCCCGCTCCGCTTCCTGCCGCGACCCCAACCAAGCCCGAGTCCCCTGCTCCGCCCCGGAAGGTCAAGCCCCCTCCAGCTCCGGGTGGATCGGAGTCCGGGAATCCGCTCCTGGAGCGTTTCCCGCCGCTCCGGGAGGCGGTCGAGGCCGAGCTCGCCTCCGAGGAGGCCCGCTGGCTCCAGCTCCACGGAGCCCTGATCCTGGACGCCCGCCGCAGCGCCGACTTCGCCCGGGGCCACCTCCCCGGGGCCCGCAGCCTCCCGGTGTGGGAAGACGGGCTCGAGGATCGCGTGGCCCGCCTGGAGGCCTTCACGGCGAATCTGAAGCTGCCCGTGGTGGTGTACTGCTCCGGAGGGGACTGCGAGGACTCCCACCTATTGGCCCGCCGGCTCTGGATGGCGGGGTTTCGGAATCTGCGGATCTACACGGGCGGCTTTCCGGACTGGGAAGCCCGCGGGTGGCCCGTGCTTCGGGGGGAGCAGCCGTGAGCCGCGGAGCCTGGCTCTTCCGTCCCTGGGCCCTGCGCGCCTCGGCCTGGGCCCTGGGCGTCGTGATGGTGGCGGCCGCCTGGCCCAAGCTCGTGGATCCCCCCGCCTTCGCCCAGACCCTCTATCACTACCGGCTGCTTTCCGCGGGGCTCCTTCATCCCGCGGCCCTGGTCCTGCCCTGGCTGGAGCTCCTCGTGGGCCTGGCCCTGGTCCTGGGCCCCGGCCGCCGGGGGGCGGCCATGCTGGCCCTGGCCCTGATGCTGCTCTTCGGCGGGGCCCTGGGCCTCAACCTGGCCCGGCACAATCCCGTGGACTGCGGCTGCTTCGGATCCTCCGGCCCCCCCCGCAGCCCCGAGGAGCGGCTCGGGAGCCTACGCTGGGCCCTGCTTCGGGACGGGGTCCTGGCCCTGCTGGCCCTCCACCTCCTAGCGGCGGGAAGGGAAGGGGAGCGACCCCGCCCATGAAGGCCTGGATCCCTGCGGCCGCCTTGGCCTTGGCCCTCTCCCCCTTTGCCCTGGTGCACCCGGTGAGGGTCTCGGGCCGGAGCATGGAGCCGACCCTGAGGGACGGGGAGGTGTGCCTGGCCCTCCGGGCCTGGGCGGCGGGTTCGCCTCGCCGGGGGGAGATCTGGTGGGTGGAGGGTCCGGAGGGGCCCTCCCTCAAACGGGTTCTGGGGCTGCCGGGGGAGGTCCTGGACCAGGGGAGGGGAGAACTGCGCCTGGGGGGACGGAGCTTGGACGAGCCCTACGTGACCTTCGCGGAACGGGAGGACGGCGGTCCCTGGGCCTGCGGGGAGGGCTACCTGGTGCTGGGGGACAACCGCCCCCAAAGCCGCGACGGGCGGGCCTGGGGGCCCCGGCCCCGCTCGGCCTTCAAGGCCCGGCTGCTGCGCTGAGGGCCGCCGCTCCGAGGGCCCAGGCGTCTTCGGGATTGATGCCTGCATTTCGAACGGACGCCACTAGACTGATCGTTTGCGGGAGTGGGCATGGATCGGCTGGTCATCAAGGGGGGCACTCCTCTCAAGGGGCGCATCCGCGTCAGCGGGGCCAAGAACGCGGCCCTCCCCTGCATCGCCGCGGCCCTGCTCAGCGGCGATCCCCTGAGGCTGGACCACCTGCCGGCGGTCTCGGATATCCGCACCATGCTGAGGGTGCTGGAAGCCCTGGGCTGCGCCGTGGAGGCGAGCAGCGGCGAGGGAGGATTCGAGGTGACCGCGACCATCACCGCCGCGGGCCTGGAGGGAGGGGAACTCCGTGCCCCCTACGAGCTGGTGAAGACCATGCGCGCCAGCATCCTGGTGCTGGGGCCGCTGCTGGCCCGCTTCGGCCGGGCCAGCGTCTCCCTGCCCGGGGGCTGCGCCATCGGCGCTAGGCCCGTGAACCTCCACCTCGAAGCCTTGGAGCGCATGGGGGCGGAGATCCGCATCGACAAGGGCTACGTGGAGGCCCGGGTCCCGGGGGGCCGCCTGAGGGGCATCGACCACACCTTCGAAAAGGTGAGCGTTGGGGCCACCGAGAACCTCCTCATGGCCGCCACCCTGGCCGAAGGCACCACCCTGCTGCGCAACGCCGCCCAGGAGCCGGAGATCGGGGACCTGGCCCGCCTGCTCCTGGCCATGGGGGCCCAGGTCGAGGGGGTGGACACGCCCACCCTGACCATCCACGGCGTGGAGCGGCTTCATGGCTGCGAGCACGGCATCATTCCGGACCGCATCGAGGCGGGCACCTACCTCTGCGCCGTGGCCGCGGCGGGGGGCGACCTCGTGCTCGATCGGGTGGTTCCCGACCATCTTCGGGCCCTCATCGATCTGCTGGAGCGGGTGGGCTGCACCTTCACCGAGCGGGAGGCCGCCGAGGGCCTGCAGATCCGCGTGCAGCGGGAACCGGGCCAGAAGCTGCGGGCCAAGGACGTGATCACCGCCCCGCACCCGGGCTTCCCCACGGACCTCCAGGCCCAGGTCATGGCCGTCATGACCCAGGCCGCCGGCATCAGCGTCATCAAGGAGACCATTTTCGAAAACCGTTTCCAGCACGCCATGGAACTGGAACGGCTGGGCGCCAACCTCCGCATCGACGGGGGGACGGCCATCGTGGCCGGTCCCGCCCCCCTCATGGGCTGCACCGTGATGGCCACGGACCTGCGGGCCAGCGCCACCCTGGTCATCGCCGGCCTGGTGGCCCAGGGGGAGACCATCGTGGACCGCATCTACCACCTGGACCGGGGCTACGCAGGGCTCGAGCGCAAGCTTCAGGACGTGGGGGCGCGCATCGAGCGGGTGGGCGGGGGAAAGGTCTAAGCCCGGGGGTGCGGTCCCCCCGGCGGGCCGGTAGACTGGAAGTTCCAACCGGCTGCGAGGGGCGTCTATGTTCGGTGAAATGAAGGTCTTTTCCGGCACCAGCCACCCGGACCTGGCCCAGGGCATCGCCGCGCACATCGGCATGTCCCTGGGCAAGGTGAAGTTCACCAAGTTCTCCAACGAGAACATCAAGGTGAAGATTGAGGAGAACGTCCGGGAATCCGACGTCTTCGTGATCCAGACCAGCTGCAGCCCCGTGAGCGACAACCTCATGGAGCTGCTGATCCTCATCGACGCGCTGAAGTATGCCTCCGCCGCGCGCATCACGGCGGTCCTGCCCTACTTCCCCTACGCCCGGTCGGACAAGAAGGATGAGGCGCGCATTAGCATCACCGCCCGTCTGGTGGCGGATCTCCTGCAGGCCGCCGGTGCGGATCGCGTGCTCACCATGACGTTGCATGCCCCCCAGATCCTGGGCTTCTTCCACGTTCCCGCGGACCAGCTCTTCCCCCCGCCCCTCCTCCCCC